>JBBQKZ010000069.1:0-19087 GCA_038327405.1 Burkholderiales bacterium
ACCGAAACGCTGGAGCAGGCCATCGCACGCAAGACCGACAAAGGCCGCGACGCAGCACGAGTGGCCGTGGAAATGGCCCACCTGCTGCAAGAGATCGGTTGAACATGTCCACAGAACTCCCCTCCACCGCCAGCGAAACAGCCAAAAGTGGCTTGACGGGCCGCAAGGCTGCCGACAAGTCGGCCCGCACCCGCGCCCGCGAATTCGCCTTGCAGGCGATCTACCAGCACCTCGTGGGCCGCAACGCCGCCACCGACATCGACGCGTTCACGCGCGACCTGGCCGGCTTCCACAAGTGCGACAGCGTGCACTTCGACGCGCTGCTGCACGGCTGCATCAACCAGGCCGACGCGCTGGACGCGCTGATCAAGCCCGCGCTTGATCGGCCGCTGAGCGAGCTCTCCCCGATCGAACGCGGCGTGCTGTGGATCGGCGCCTACGAATTCCAGCACTGCCTGGACGTGCCGTGGCGCGTGGTGCTGAACGAATGCATCGAACTGGCCAAATCGTTCGGCGGCACCGACGGCCACAAGTACGTCAACGGCGTTTTGCACCAGCTGGCAGCGCAGCTGCGCCCGGCCGAAGTGGCTGCTGCGCCCTCCAAAACCGGCGCCCGCAAAAACGCCGCACCGTGAGGATTTCGCAGCGCGCACAGCGCGTCGAACCCTTCTATGTAATGGAGCTGGCCAAGGCCGCTGCTGCCATGGCGGCCGAGTCGAAGCCGGGCGAGCGGTCGATGATCTACCTCAACATCGGCGAACCGGACTTCACAGCTCCGCCGCTGGTCATGGCAGCCGCCGAGCGAGCGATCCGCAGCGGGCGCAGCCAGTACACGCAGGCGCTCGGCCTGCCCGCCTTGCGCGAAGCCATCAGCGGCTGGTACGCGAGCCGATTCGGTCTGTCCATCGATGCGAGCCGCATCGTGGTCACTGCAGGTGCCTCTGCGGCCCTGCAGCTGGCCTGCCTCGCGCTCATCGAGGCTGGCGACGAGGTGCTGATGCCCGACCCGAGCTATCCGTGCAACCGGCAGTTCGTTCAAGCGGCCGAAGGCCGCGCGGTGATGATTCCCAGCGGGCCCGAACAACGCTTTCAGTTGAGCGCAGAGCAGGTTGAAGCGCAATGGAACCCCGCCACACGCGGCGTGTTGCTGGCCTCACCCTCCAACCCCACCGGCACTTCGATCGCCCGCGACGAGCTGGAGCGCATCGCGCGTTTCGTGCGTTCGAAGGATGGCGTGACCATGGTCGACGAGATCTACCTCGGTCTGAGCTACGAGGACGAATTCGGCCACAGCGCGCTCGGCCTTCCCGATGGCCTGGGCGATGAAGTCATCAGCATCAACAGTTTCAGCAAGTACTTCAACATGACCGGCTGGCGCCTGGGCTGGCTGGTGCTGCCGCCCGCACTGGTGCCCGCGGTGGAGCGCCTCGCGCAGAACCTCTTCATCTGCGCCAGCACCATTGCGCAACACGCGGCCCTGGCTTGCTTCGAGCCCGAGAGCCTCTCCGACTACGAGCGCCGGCGCAGCGAGTTCAAGGCGCGTCGCGACTATTTCATCCCGGAACTCAACCGCCTGGGTCTGAGCGTGCCGGTGATGCCCGACGGCGCTTTCTATGCCTGGGCCGATGTGACCGGGCTGTGCCAACGCTGGGGCATTCCGCCGCAGGGCTCGCGACCCGATGAGGGCGGCAGCTGGGCGCTGGCTTTCGAGCTCATGAACCGCTGCCAGTTGGCCGCCACACCGGGGCGCGACTTCGGCAGCGCCGACCCCGGGCGCTACCTGCGCTTCTCCACCGCCAATTCCATGGTGCAGCTTCGTGAAGCGGTGGCGCGTCTGGAGCAAGCGCTGTGAGTCTGCCCGCGCTGCAGTCGGCCCCATTCACATGGCCAGTGCGCGTCTACTGGGAGGACACCGACGCAGGCGGCATCGTGTTCTACGCGAACTACCTCAAGTTCTTCGAGCGCGCCCGCACCGAGTGGCTGCGCGCCTTGGGCATCGAGCAACAACGCCTGCGCGAACAGCTCGGCGGCATGTTCGTTGTGAGCCAGACCCAGCTGCAATACCACCGGCCCGCGCGGCTTGATGATTTGCTTATGGTTACAGCACAGGTGGTGGAAGCCGGCCGTGCGTCCATGACAATCGAGCAGTCCGCGCTCCTGAAACCGCAGCAAGGCGACGTGCAGGCAGAGCTGCTCTGCAGCGGGACAATTCGCATCGGCTGGGTCGATGACCGCCAGTTGCGCCCGCAGCGCATACCGCCTGCGGTGATGGCCGCGCTCCGGCTGATGCCCTGAAACTTCTTCACGACCCGCCTCCTCTGAACACCCATGAACCAAGATCTCTCCATTGTTCAATTGATGCTCAACGCCAGTTGGGTGGTGCAGGCCGTGGTGGTGCTGCTCATGGTCGTCTCGGTCATGAGCTGGGCCGCCATCTTCCGCAAGGTGTTCTCGCTCAAGCGCGTGCGTGCCCACAACGACGACTTTGAGCGCGAGTTCTGGTCGGGCACCAACCTCAACGACCTGTACGCCGCCGCCGCCCAAAGCGCCAAGCACGGCGGACCGATGGAACGCATCTTCGCCAGCGGCATGCGCGAATACCAGAAGCTGCGCGAGCGCCGCATCACCGACAACGGTGCCCTGCTTGACGGCGCGCGTCGTGCCATGCGGGCGAGCTTTCAGCGCGAACTCGACGTGCTGGAAACCAACCTCTCCTTCCTCGCCTCTGTCGGCTCGGTCTCGCCGTATGTGGGCCTGTTCGGCACGGTGTGGGGCATCATGCATGCCTTCACCGGCCTGGCAGCGCTGGCACAGGTGACGCTGGCCACCGTGGCGCCGGGCATCGCCGAAGCGCTGGTGGCCACCGCCATTGGTCTCTTCGCTGCCATTCCCGCGGTGGTCTTCTACAACCGTTTCGCGCACGACATCGACCGTGTGGCCAACGCCATGGAGACCTTCATGGAAGAGTTCTCCAACATCCTGCAGCGCAACCTCGGCGCCCAGCAGCAATCCCCGTCGGGACACTGAGCATGCCCGCCGTCTCATCACGCGGCCGTGGCCGCCGCACCATCAACGAGATCAACATGGTCCCGTTCATCGACGTGATGCTCGTGCTGCTGATCATCTTCATGGTCACGGCCCCGCTCATCACGCCGAGCCAGATCGCGCTGCCCAGTGTGGGCCAGGCCGGGCGCCAGCCCGACCGTTTTGTAGCGGTGATGATCGACAAGGACGAGCAGATCAAAGTGCGTGAAGGCTCGGCCAGCACCGAGCCGCAGCCGGTGAGCCTGAACCAGCTCGTGGGCCGGGTGCAGCAACTGCAAAGCAGCAAAGGCGCCGCGCCCGAAGGCGGTGTGCCGGTGGTGATCAGCGCCGACAAGAACGTGAAGTACGAAGCCGTTGTTCGCGTGATGAGCACCCTTCAGGAAGCCGGTATCGCCCGCGTGGGCCTGTCCGTGCAAACCTCGCGCTGATCCGGTCCGAACACCATGCAATCCACCGCCGACCACCTCGACCTCGCGCCGCCACCCAGCGGACGCTGGCTCGGGCCCATGGGTCTGGCACTCATCGCACATGGCCTGCTCGTGATCGCCCTCACGCTCGGTGTGCAGTGGCAACACGACGCTGAACCAGTGACAGTGGAAGCCGAACTCTGGTCACGCATGCCGGTGCAGGCCGCACCACGAGCGGTGGCACCACCACCCCCCACACCCGCGCCCCAGCCCACCCCACCAAAACCGGCACCCCGACCCGCCCCGGCGCCAGCGCCCGCACCACCACCGCCCGCGCCCAACCAGGCCGACATTGCGACGGCGCAGGCGAAGAAGAAAGCCGAGGTCGAGAAAAAGGCGCGCGAAGAAGAAGCCAAGAAGCTGGCCGCCGCGAAGGCCGCAGAAAAGGCAGCGGCGGAGAAGAAGGCCGCCGCAGAAAAAGCAGCCGATGAGAAAGAGCGCCAGCAAAAACTGGCCGAGCAAAAACGCGAGCAGGAACGCAAGGCCGCGGCCGACGAAAAGCGCCTGGCACAAATGCGCGAGGACCAGATCAACCGCATGATGGGCCAGGCTGGAGCCACGGGTGGACCGCAAAGCACGGGCACGGCCGCGCAGTCCAGCGGCCCCACGCCGGGCTACGGCGCCAAGGTGGCCGCGCGCATCAAGCCCAACGTGGTGTTCACTGACGTGGCCCCCGGTAACCCGCGCGCCGAGGTCGAGGTGCGCACCGCACCGGACGGCGCCATCACCGCGCGCAAGCTCATCAAGAGCAGTGGCAATGCGGCGTGGGACGAGGCCGTGCTGCGCGCCATCGACCGCACCGTCAGCCTGCCGCGCGACACGGACGGACGCGTGCCTTCGTCAATGGTGATTGGTCTTCGTCCGCTGGACTGATCAAGCACCTTTCCGGAGCGTCGGGACCCTACCCAGAAACGCCGCGGAACTGGCTCCGCCAGGCCGCAGGCGTTGTCCCCCTTCAGGAGGAAACCGCGCAGCGGCGCAGGGGGTGCCTCCTAATCGAACACGATCTCGGCCCGCTGCTCATGCGCCTGCGCCATCCAGCTGGCCAGCGCCGCATCGGTCGGGAAAAACAAGGCGCGGTCGTCCAGCTGCAGTTCGCACTGCGCGCCTTCCCGCAACAGCTGCAGCCGCACCGGCAAGCCCCGCAGCAACTCGCCTTGTTCCGTCACTTCGCGCTTGGGCGGAAACTCGCGCACCAGCTGGGCCACCGCAGGCGCGTGGCCGTTCACCGCCACGCGCAGATACTTGCCGAAGCGGCAGCGCGCCGCAGCCAGGTCCCACACCTGCTGGATCTTCAGGCGCACGCCGCCCGAAAAGCGGTCGGGCTGGGCGACGGCCTGCACGATGATGAGTTCGTCGTCTTTCAACAAATTGCGGTGCGCGTTGATCAGGTTCTCGTCGGCACTGGTCTCGAACACGCCGGTCTTGTCGTCGAGCTTGAACAGCGCGAGCTTGCCGCGCTGGCCGTTGATGACGCGGAAGTCGGTGACGATGCCGGCCAGGATCACCGGGTCGCGGCTTTCCACCACGTCGCCCAGCGGCGTGCGCGCGAAGCGGCGCACCTCGCGCTCCACCTCATCAAACAAATGGCCCGAGAAGTAGAAACCAATCGCGGTCTTCTCCATCGTCAGGCGTTCCTTCACACCCCAGGGCGTGGTGGGCACGAGATCGGGCTCCTGCGTGCTCGATCCATGGTCGTCACCACCCATCATGTCGAACAGGCCGCCTTGGTTGGCGTTGGCCAGGCTCGCGGCGGCGAACTCGAAGGCGCGGTCCACCGAAGCCAGCAACTCGGCGCGGTTCAGGTGCAGTGAGTCGAAGCCGCCGGCCTTGATCAACGCCTCGACCGTGCGTTTGTTCAAGCGCGTGCGGTCCACGCGCACGCAGAAGTCGAACAGGCTTTTGAACAGGCCCGCCTCATCGCCCCGAGGCCCCTCGCCGCGCCCTTCACGCGCGGCCACGATGGCTTCAATCGCCTGCTGACCCGTGCCCTTGATGGCGCCCAACCCGTAGCGGATGGCCTTGTTGGTGACGGGCTCGAAGCGGTGGAAGCCGCGGTTCACATCGGGCGCCTCGAAAGTCATGCCCATCTTGAGCGCGTCTTCGTGCAGCACCTTGAGCTTGTCGGTGTCGTCCATCTCCACCGTCATGTTGGCGCAGAAGAACTCGGCCGTGTAGTGCACCTTGAGCCAGGCCGTGTGGTACGCCAGCAGCGAGTACGCAGCAGCGTGCGACTTGTTGAAGCCGTAGCCCGCGAACTTCTCCATCAGATCGAAGACCTCGTCGGCCTTCTCCTGGCCGATGCCGTTCTTGGACGCACCGGCGCGGAAGATCGAGCGGTGCTCGGCCATCTCCTCGGCTTTCTTCTTGCCCATGGCGCGGCGCAGCATGTCGGCGCCACCCAGCGAGTAACCGCCCAGGATCTGCGCGGTCTGCATCACCTGCTCCTGGTAGACCATGATGCCGTAGGTCTCGCTCAGCATCTCGGCCACCAGCGGGTGCGGATACTCGATCACCTCCTTGCCGTGCTTGCGGTTCACGAAGCTGGGGATCAGGTCCATGGGGCCTGGCCGGTACAGCGCGTTCAGGGCAATCAGGTCTTCCAGCCGACTCGGCTTGGCGTCCTTGAGCATGCCCTGCATGCCGCGGCTTTCAAACTGGAACACGGCTTCGGTCTGCCCGCGCGAGAAAAGCGCGTACACCTTGGCGTCGGTCAGCGGGATGTCTTCAAAGCGGAACCCTTCCTGGCCCGGGTGGCGCTTCATGATCAATTCGCGCGCGATCTCCAGGATGGTCAGCGTGGCCAAGCCCAGAAAGTCGAACTTCACGAGACCGATGGCCTCCACGTCGTCCTTGTCGTACTGGCTCACCGCCGAGTCGCTGCCGGGCTGGGCATAGAGCGGGCAGAAGTCGGTGAGCTTGCCTGGTGCAATGAGCACACCACCGGCATGCATGCCGACGTTGCGCGTCATGCCTTCGAGTTTTTGCGCCAGTTCGATCAGCGTCTTGACGTCGTCTTCCTTGGCAATGCGCTCGGCCAGCACCGGCTCCATCTCGATCGCGTAGTTGTTCTTGTCGCCCTCTTTCTTCGGGTTGGGCGGGTACTGCAGCGTGACCGACATGCCCGGCTTGTTCGGGATCAGCTTGGAAATGCCGTCGCAGAAGCCGTAGGAAAAATCAAGCACACGTCCCACGTCGCGGATGGCTGCGCGCGCGGCCAGCGTGCCGAAGGTGGCGATCTGGCTCACCGCGTCCTTGCCGTATTTGTCCTTGACGTAGTCGATCACACGGTCGCGGTTGGTCTGGCAGAAGTCGATGTCGAAGTCGGGCATGGACACCCGCTCCGGGTTCAGGAAACGCTCGAACAGCAGCTTGTATTGCAGCGGGTCGAGGTCGGTGATCTTCAGCGCATACGCCACCAGCGAGCCAGCACCCGAGCCCCGGCCCGGGCCCACCGGGCAGCCGTTCTTTTTGGCCCAGTTGATGAAGTCGCCCACGATCAAAAAGTAGCCCGGAAACCCCATGTTCAGGATCGTGTTGATCTCGAACTCCAGGCGCTCCACGTAGCGCGGGCGCTCGGCGTCGCGCTTGGCCGGGTCGGGGTACAGGTGGGCCAGGCGCTCTTCCAACCCTTCAAATGACGACTGGCGAAAAAAGTCCGCCATCGGCATGGGCACGCCATCGATGAGCGGCGTGGGGAAGTTGGGCAACTGCGGCTTGCCCAGCGTGAGCGTGAGGTTGCAGCGCTTGGCGATCTCCAGCGTGTTGGCCAGCGCCGAAGGCACATCGGCAAACAGCGCACCCATCTGTTCGGCGCTCTTGAAATACTGCTCCCGGGTGAAGCGGCGCACGCGACGGTTGTTACCCAGAATCTCGCCTTCGGAAATGCACACGCGAGCTTCGTGCGCCTCGTAGCCGTCGGGCTCCAGAAACTGCACCGGGTGCGTAGCCACCACCGGCAGGTGCAGGCGCGCAGCCAGTTGCACGGCCTGCGTCACGTGGCGCTCGTCGTCGGCGCGGCCCGCGCGCTGCAGCTCCAGGTAGAAGCGGTGGGTGAACAGGGTGGAGAGTTGCAGCGCCATGTCGGCAGCGCGATGCGTGTCGCCCTGCATCAGCGCCTGGCCCACCGGCCCGGCCTGCGCGCCCGACAGCATGATCAACCCGGCATTGCACTCCTGCAGCCAGTCGCGGTGCACCAACGCCTGGCCCCGGCCTTCGTTGCGCGTCCACGCGCGGGCGAGCAATTCGCTCAGGTTCAGGTAACCCTGGTGGTCCTGCACCAGCAACAGCACGCGGGGTGCCGCTG
Organism: Burkholderiales bacterium; assembly: GCA_038327405.1. GTDB lineage: Bacteria > Pseudomonadota > Gammaproteobacteria > Burkholderiales > Burkholderiaceae_C > Hydrogenophaga. Next base: position 7,819 of record JBBQKZ010000069.1, read on the forward strand.
GCTGGTGGCTGCCGGGCATGGCGCCAGGCGTCACCTCGGTGAAGCCTTGCAGCATCACCTCGGCCCCGATGATGGGCTTGACCCCCACACCGCGCGCAGCCTTGTAGAACTTGACCGCGCCGAAGAGGTTGCTCAGGTCGGTGATGGCCAGCGCGGGCTGGCGGTCGGCGGCGGCGGCAGCCACCACCTCATCGATGCGGTTGGTGCCGTCGACGACGGAGAATTCGGTGTGCAGGCGCAGGTGTAGAAACATCGCTCCATTTTAGGAGGCGGCGTCACCCCGCACGGTCTCAAGGCAGAGGTGTCACATCCTCTTTCAATATGTGCAGCACTTCAGATCGGAACTCGCGCATGTACAGGATGGCGACCACCGCCAGGGTGGCCAAGACCATCGCCATCGGCGAGATGAACCAGGCCAGCGCAGCGAACGAAAAGTAGTACGCGCGCAGACCGTCATTGAAGGTCTCTGCCGCTGCACCCACCATGGCAGCTGCCCGGCGTGCGTAGTGATCGCGGTCGAACTTGCCGGAATCAAAGTCTTCGGGTGATGGCATGGCGCCGATCACCAGGGCCACGAAGGTGTACTGCCGCATGCACCAAGAAAACCGGAAAAAGGCGTACACGAAGATCGCCACCATCACCAGGATCTTGAACTCGAAGACGATCAGGGTGGTGGTCTGTGCAAACGGGATCTCGCTCATCAGTTCGGTGGCCTTGTCGGTGGTACCGAGCAGGGCGAACAGACCACCGATGACCAGGATGGAGGTGGAGGAGAAGAACGCCGGTGTGGTGGACAGCGTCTGTGTGATGACGCCGTCAAGCATGCGCGGATCGCGCGCCGTGGCCTGCGTCATCCAATAGCCGCGGTAGCGGTTGGTGGTCTGGATCAGCGAGCCCACCTTGCGCCCCCACACACGGGCAAACCAGGCGTAACCGGTCCACAAAGCAAAAAAGCAGACCAGCGCCAGCCAGTCTGCCCAGGGAATGAGGCTCAGGAATTTCATGCGCTGATGGTACGCGGGCGCCCGCCCAAAACCCCGTTCGGGCTGAGCTCACTTCCGTTCGGGCTGAGCCTGTCGAAGCCCATCCAGGGCAGTGCGTGGAGGCCCTTCGACAGGCTCAGGACGAACGGGACATGAGCTCTGGACGAACGGGACATGAGTTCAGAGCGAACTGGACATGAGCTCAGAGCAAAGGGAAATTGAAGATCAAGCCTTGAACTTCGCGGCGGTCGCCGCGACGCGCTCACCGAACAAACGTGCCGTTTCCAGATCACCCGGCAGGATTTCGTTGGCGCCAGCGTCCGATGGGCTCTGTGCCATGGCGCCGCTGAAGGAGCCCAGGTAGTTCAAGTCGTTGCGCTGCGCCGCCTTGCTGTTCGAAGGCATCAGGCCGGTGCCGACCCAGATGCCGCTGTGCTGCATGGCCAGGGTGAACAGGTAGTGCAGCGTGGACAGCTTGTCGCCGTTCATGCTGGCGCTGTTGGTGAAGCCGGCGAAGATCTTGTCTTTCCACTGCTGGCTGAACCAGGGCTTGCTGGAGGCGTCGGCAAACTTTTTGAACTGCCAGCTCACGGTGCCCATGTAGGTGGGCGAGCCCATGATGATCGCGTCGGCCGCGGCCAAGGTGTCCCAACCGCCTTCGGGCAGGTTGCCCTCGGCGTCGATGGCGAGCAGCTCGGCCCCGGCGCCGTCGGCCACCGATTGCGCCATGCGTTGGGTGTGGCCGTAGCCGGAGTGATAGACGACGACAACTTTGGTCATGAGATGGCTTTCAGGAAATGCGCCTCTTGCACGTCAGGCGCGGGTTGAAGGAACAACAGGATTCTGTGGGTTTCAGGCCTTGCGGCGGGCGTCCAGGCTGAATGCACCGGCGCCGAAAGCGGCCAATGCCAGCAGGCCACCGACCACGCCGATGTTCTTCATGAACATCAACTGCTGCATCATTTGTTGCTCGGCGGGCAGTGCCCAGTAAGCGTGGAAGAAGAACGAAGCCACCAGCGTGAACACCGCCAATGCCAGGGCAGCCCAGCGGGTACCGAAGCCGATGATCAGCGCAATGCCGCCGAGCACCTCGACCGCGATGGCGATGGCAGCGCCCAGCTCTGGCATGGGCAGGCCCACAGAACCGATGTAGCCGGCCGTGCCAGCGAAGCCGCTGATCTTGCTGATGCCGGCGGGCAAAAAGAGGGCGGCGAGCAGCAGGCGGGCCAGCAGGGCGAAGGGGTTTTGCAGAGCGTTCATGAAAAGTCCTTGAGGTAAAAAAACAGGGTTGAAAAAATCAGGCGGCCAGATCGAACACCAGCACTTCGGCGTCATTGCCGTTGGCCAGCCTGAGCTGGCTCTCGGCAGCCAACACGGCGGCATCACCGCCCTGGAGCGTTTCGCCGTTCACGTCCAGCGAGCCGCGCACCAGGTGCACATAGGTTTTGCGCGCCGGATCCAAAGCCAGCTCGGCGGTCTCGGCTCCGTCGAGCAGGCCGGCGTACATGGCCGCGTCGGCGTTGATGTGCACCGAACCCTCGGCACCGCCGTTGGAGGCCACCAGGCGCAACTTGCCGCGCTTCTGGTCGTCGGCAAACGACTTCTGCTCGTACCCTGGCTCGATGCCCTTGACGTTGGGCTCGATCCAGATCTGCAGAAAGTGCGTGGTGCTGTTGGGCGCGTGGTTGAACTCGCTGTGGCGCACGCCGCTGCCTGCACTCATGCGCTGCACGTCACCGGGCGGGATGCCCTTGACGTTGCCCATGCTGTCCTTGTGCGCGAGGTTGCCCTGCAGCACGTAGCTGATGATTTCCATGTCACGGTGGCCGTGCGTGCCGAAGCCGGTGCCCGGGGCGATGCGGTCTTCGTTGACCACGCGCAAGTTGCCCCAGCCCATCCAGACCGGGTCGAAGTAGTCGGCGAACGAGAACGAGTGAAAGCTCTTGAGCCAGCCATGGTCGGCATAGCCGCGTGCGTCGGAGCGTCGAATCTGGAGCATGGTGTGGTCCTTTCCGTCTGGGAGTGGCGCCGCTGAAACCGGGTGGATTCTGTTGGCATGGGGTAATTCTGGGTGAGCGAATGGCGTTTGAGACTGCACGGATTTGATGGCATCATTCAAACCGTTTGAACAATCAAAGCTTCATCAGCATGGCCACTTCCACCCCGCGCGCCGCCTTGTCCCCCGAGAACCTGGGCCTGCTGGAGGCCGTGGCGCGGCTGGGCAGCATGGCCGCCGCCGCACGCGAGGTTGGCATGGTGCCCAGTGCCCTGACCTACCGCATTCGCCAAGTGGAAGACGCGCTGGACGTGCTCTTGTTCGACCGCAGCGCCCGCCGCGCCGTGCTCACGCCCGCCGGCGCCGAACTGCTGCGCTCGGGCCAGTACCTGCTCAACGAACTCGACGCCGTGGCGCAGCGCGTCAAGCGCGTGGCCACCGGCTGGGAGCCTCAGCTCACCATCGCGGCCGACGCGATCATCGCGCGCGCCACGCTGTTCGAGCTCTGCGAGGCCTTCTACGCTGAAGGCGCACCCACGCGGCTGAAGCTGCGCGCCGAAACGCTGTCTGGCACGGTGGAAGCCTTGCAGATGGGCCAGGCCGATCTGGCCCTGGGCGTGCCCGGCGACCTGGCGCTGCCCGAGCTCCAGTCGGCACCGTTGGGGCCGATCGCCTTTGTGTTCGCGGTGGCGCCGCACCATGCGCTGGCGGCGGTGAACCACAGCCTGTGCGACGAAGAGCTTCGCGAACACCGTGCCGTGGCCGTGGCCGACAGCGCGCAGCGCGGGCGCGGTGTCACCCACAACCTGTTGCCCGGGCAAGACGTGCTCACCGTGCCCACCATGCAGCACAAGCTCGAAGCGCAGTTGCGAGGACTGGGCGGCGGTTTCCTGCCGCTGCCGCTGGCCCAGCCCTTCATCGCGGCCGGCCGGCTGGTGGTGAAGCAGGTGCAGCGACCCGATCGCAGCCTGCGCGTGGCCTACGCGTGGCGCGTGCCCCGCAACCAGGCCGACACCGGTCGGGCCTTGGGCTGGTGGCTGACTCAACTGAAGAGCCCGCAAACCCGCGCCGCCCTCCTGAGCAACCACCACCAGACTTGACGCCCAAGAGCGCCCGCATTCCGCAGACGGGCTGCTACAGTCAACAGCACTCCACCCAGCCCGATCAAGCGTCACCAGAAAGCGCCACGAGACATGACCACATCCCCCAAACCCCGCGCCTCCAAAGGCTCCGTCTCCAAAGCCAAGGCGGTCAAGTCGCCAGGTCTGCACGTTGCCGTGGTGGGCGCCGGCATGGCGGGGGTCGTGTGTGCACGCACGCTGGTGCAGGCCGGGCACCGCGTCACCCTGCTCGAGAAAAGCCGTGGCCTGGGCGGCCGCATGTCGACCCGGCGCACCGAGTTCGGCGGCTTCGATCACGGCTCGCAGTACTTCACAGTTCGCGACAAACGCTTCGAGACCGCGCTGCGCAGCAACGCCACCTCGGTCGTTCGCCCCTGGAGCGCCAGCACCGTGCGTGTGCTTGACGAATTCGGCCACGTGCTGGCCAGCGCACCGCCGCCCACCGAACCGCATTTCGTGGCCTCGCCCGGCATGAACGCGCTGGTGGGCCTGTGGGCTCAACCGCTCGCTGCCAACACCCTGACCGACACCCGCGTGACCCAGATCGAACGCGACGCCCTGCACCCCGACCAATGGCAGTTGCGCACCGAAGACAGCGCAGGCGGTCAGCAGGTGGTGGGTGGATTCGACCGCGTGGTGCTGGCCATGCCACACCCCCAGGTGCACGACCTTCTGCGCGCCTCCGGCCTCGCACCCGAGCTGCGCCAGGCGCTGGCCCCGGTGCACGTAGCGCCCTGCTGGACGCTCATGGTCGCCTACCCGCAGGCCATGCAGCCCGGTCTGCCCCACCTGGGCCCGCAGTGGAACGCGGCACGCAGCACGCACCACCGCATCAGCTGGCTGGCGCGCGAATCGAGCAAGCCCGGCCGCGACCCGATCGAGCGCTGGACCATCCAGGCCAGCCCGGCGTGGTCCACCAAACACCTCGAAGACGACGCCGAGCGCGTGAAGGCCAAGCTGCTCAAGGGCTTCGCCGAGATCACCGGCATCCGCGCCACGCCCACTTTTGCCGTGGCGCACCTCTGGCGCTTCGCGCAGACACAAACCCCGCTGGGCAAGAGCCACCTGTTCGACAAGGCGCTGGGTATCGGCGCCTGCGGCGACTGGTGCCTGGGCCACCGGGTTGAAGACGCGTTTGTCTCGGGCCTTGAAATTGCGCTCGAACTCGCCTGAACCAAGGTACCCGTTCGGGCTGAGCCTGTCGAAGCCCCCGCCCAGATGGCCGTCTACAAGGGCCGTTTCGCCCCCTCCCCCACCGGCCCGCTGCACGCGGGCTCCCTCGTTGCAGCGCTCGCCAGCTGGCTGGACGCGCGTGCCCACGGAGGCACCTGGCAGGTGCGCATCGAAGACGTGGACTCGCCGCGCTGCGTGCCCGGAGCCGCTGAACTGATCTTGCGGCAACTGGTCACTTGTGGCCTGGTGAGTGACGAACCCGTGGTCTGGCAGTCGCAGCGTGGCAATCGCTACCAACAAGCGCTGGACCACCTCATCGAACAAAGCCACGCTTACCCATGCGGATGCTCGCGCAAGGACATCGAAGCCACCCTGCAAGCGCAAGGCGCCAGCCGCGAGCGCCACCACATGGCCGTCTACCCCGGCACCTGCCGGCCGGGGAACGGGGGCCTGCACGGCAAACCGGCACGCGCCTGGCGTTTCCAGATTCCTGACCCAGCCGAGGTGACCTGGACCGACCGCCGCCTCGGTCCCCAAAGGCAAAACGTGACCACCGAGGTCGGCGACTTCATCCTGAAACGCGCCGATGGCCTCTGGGCCTACCAGCTCGCCGTTGTGTTGGACGACGCCGCGCAAGGCATCACCCACGTGGTGCGCGGCGAAGACCTGACCGACAACACGGCGCGCCAGATCCTCTTGCAACGCGCGGTAGGGCTGCCGACGCCCTCCTACCTGCACACCCCGCTGGTGCTGGGCGCCAACGGCGAAAAGCTCAGCAAACAAAACGGCGCCCAGCCGTTGGACTTGAGCGATCCCGCGCGGGCACTCAACACCGCAGCCCATTCCCTGGGTCTGCCACCCCGGACCGGCAGCGTTGCGCAGGCCCTCACCGCCTGGACCACGCTCTGGGCAAACACGTGGCGCGCCTAAAATCCACCGCTTCGCCGCTCGAAACTGCCCCATGACCGATCCCCGCCACGCGCAGCCGCGCACTCCACCCAGCGAAGCGCCCTACCTGCGCGAGGTGAAAAGCTATGTGCTGCGAGCCGGTCGCATGGGTCCCGGTCAGGCCCGGGCCTTCGAGCAACACGGACCGCGCTTTCTGCTGAACTACGCGCCTGGCCCGTTCGACGCCACTGCCGCCTTTGGCCGCAGCGCGCCGCTGATCATGGAAATCGGCTTCGGCATGGGCGGCGCCACCGCACACATTGCCGCCGTGCGACCTGGCGACAACTTCCTGTGCTGCGAGGTGCACGAGCCCGGCGTCGGCGCGCTGCTCAAGCTGGTGGGCGAACAAGGCCTTGAGAACATACGCATCCTGCGCCACGACGCGGTGGAGGTGCTCAACCACATGCTCGGTGAATCCAGCCTGGACGGCGTGCACATCTTTTTTCCCGACCCCTGGCACAAGAGCCGCCACCACAAGCGTCGCCTGATCCAGCCAGCGTTTGTAAACCAGCTTGCGCACCACCTCAAGCCCGGCGGCTACCTGCACCTGGCCACCGACTGGGAACCCTACGCCCACCAGATGCTCGACGTGCTGAGCGCCGAGCCTCTGTTGCAAAACACCGCTGAGCCCGGCGGCAACGGCTTCGTGCCCCAGCCCGCCTACCGGCCGCTCACCAAGTTCGAGAACCGCGGCCTGAAGCTCGGCCACGGCGTGTGGGACCTGGTGTTCCGCCGCGCCTGACACCGCTGAACGCCTGAGGCCCCGTCCCAGCCTGCCGTGGCCCGCCCCCCGAAAAACCCGCAGATCCCCGCCCGCGAAGGCGTGTCGCCCAGCTGCGTGGTGCTGCCCCATCACCGTCACGCACCTTGGTCGCTGCTGCTGGACTTTCTGGCCGAACGCCTGAGCGTGGTGGACCGAGCCGCCTGGGCCGGGCGCCTGGCGCAAGGCGATGTGCTGGACGACGCGGGTCGGCCGCTGCCTCCAGACGCGCCGTTTCTGCCCGGTGCACGCATCCACTACTACCGCCAGCTCGATGGCGAGCCACCCATTCCGTTTGAAGAAGCGGTGCTGTTCCAGGACGATCACCTGCTGGTAGCGGACAAGCCGCATTTTTTGCCGGTCACGCCCGGCGGGCGCTACGTGCAGCAAAGCCTGCTGGTGCGCCTGAAGCGCCGCACCGGCATCGAGAGCCTGAGTCCCATCCACCGCATCGACCGAGAGACCGCCGGGCTCGTGCTCTTCAGCGTGCGGGCGCAGGACCGCAACGCCTACCAGGCCTTGTTTCGCGACCGCGTGGTCCACAAGGTGTACGAAGCGATTGCACCGCACCGCCCCGGGCTGCATTTCCCGCTCACGCGCTGCAGCCGGATTGAAGAAGACAGCGGCAGCTTCTTTCGCATGACCGAGCCCGACGGGGCACCCAACAGCGAAACCCGCATCGAGCTGTGCGAGGTGCGCGGGGCGTGGGCACGCTACCGGCTCTCGCCCGTGACCGGCAAACGGCACCAGCTGCGCGTGCACATGAACGCGCTGGGCGCGCCCATCGCGGGCGACCAGTTCTACCCGCGCGTCCTTCGAGGACCGGAGGAGGCAGAAGACTTTGCCGAGCCGCTGCGTCTGCTGGCCTGCGCGATCGCCTTCACCGACCCGGTCACCGGCCTGACCAGGTGTTTCCAGAGCGAGCGCACGCTCGACTGGCCCACGGTCTGATCCTGATCAAAAAGTCTTTCGCACACCCGAGACGCAAGTCACACGCTGCGTAGCGCATAATCAACACGTTCGCGCGTCCAATCGCGCGCACAAGTCAGGTGATCGGTCAGTTTCGCGCGCTACGGCGGTACTTTTAGAGTTAGTTGTGCTTTCGGGACCCCATCGCTTTTGTTTTCAGTTATTTTGAGGAGTCCTCATGGGCAACAAACTTTACGTCGGCAACCTGCCGTACACCGTTCGCGACGAAGACCTGCAACAGTCTTTCAGCGAATTCGGCTCTGTCAACAGCGCCAAAGTCATGATGGAACGCGACACGGGTCGCTCCAAGGGTTTCGGCTTTGTCGAAATGGGCAATGACGCCGAAGCGCAAGCAGCCATCTCCGGCATGAACGGCCAGTCCCTGGGCGGCCGCAGCATCACCGTGAACGAAGCCCGTCCGATGGAGGCACGTCCTCCCCGCACCGGCGGCTACGGCGGTGGTGGTGGCGGCGGCGGCGGCTACGGTGGTGGCGATCGCTCCGGCGGTGGCGGCTACGGCGGCGGCGGTGGTGGTCGCGGCGGTTACTGATCCCTGCCAGCCCTGCGCTGACAAGATCTGAAAAGGCCCCGGAGCTCAGGCTCCGGGGCCTTTTTGTTTGACCGCACTGCCACAGGCGCGTGTGGCCGGCATCTGCCTATGATGTGGGCTTGTCGGCATTTGTCAAAGGTTCGCAATGACCTTCTGGGACTGGATTGGTGTCGTTCTGGTCAGCCTGGCCGTGGTGGTGGCGTGGCTGTTTGCTGAACATATGGGCAACCGCTGGTGGCAGGCTTTGCCCGAACCCATACGGGAAAAAGGCTTGATTCGCTGGTTTTTTCAACGCAAGTAGCCAGCCCGAACAGCCATCGTCCGATATCCGCGCCAGATGACACCACCCACCAAAACACCCTCAGCCTGGGCCAGAACGCTGTGCACCCTGTGTGCGGCCTTCATCTCAGCCTTGGGCTTGCTGGCCATCGTGACCGAAACCCACAGCGGCTACGCGCGCTTCAAAGGCCACGTGACGCTGGTGGGCGATCAGGCAATCTCCATGGGACTGGTCATCCTCTGCACAGCCCTGCTGCCGCTGGTGGTCTGGGTGCCACGGCGCTGGATCGGCTGGACGCTGGTGGCCTGGTGGCTGCTGTTGATGGCCACCATCTTCCAGGCAGTCTTCAAACCGTTCTGAAGTTTCATCAACCCACGAGCAGATCCGCCAGCAAGCGACTCACGTGCACGGCCTCGCGCTGTGCGCCGTCGTGAATCTGGTGTCGGCAGCTGGTGCCATCGGCGACCACGATCGCGTTGGGCTGGGCTCGCACCGCCGGCAGCAGGCTGAGCTCGGCCATCTGCATCGACACGGCATGGTGAGAGGCTTCGTAGCCGAAGCTGCCGGCCATGCCGCAGCAGCTGCTCTCGATCAGTTGAGGTTGGGCACCGGGAATCCAGCGCAGCACTTCCAGGATGGGTGAAACGGCGTCGAACGCCTTCTGGTGGCAGTGGCCATGCAGCAGCACCGGCTGGTCCACCGCCTTGAGCCGGGCCTTCAAACCGTCGAGCCGCCCGGCTTTCGCTTCGCGCGCCAGGAACTCTTCGAACAACAGAGCGTGTTCGGCAATCTGCTGCGGTGCAGAGCCCAGGCCCATCACCAGCATCTCGTCGCGCAGCGTGAGCAGGCATGAGGGTTCCAGCCCCACGATGGCGATGCCCTTGTGCGCAAACGGCAGCAGGCTCTGCACGACCTCGCGCGCCTTCTCTTTGGCCTGCTCCACCATGCCGCTGGCCAGATAGGTGCGGCCACAGCACAGGTGTTTCCCGTCGTCCTGGGCTTTGGTCGCCACGTGCACGGTGTAGCCGGCGGCTTGCAGCACCTTCACCGCCGCGTGCGCGTTCTCCGATTCGAAGTAGCCGTTGAAGGTGTCGACGAAGAGCACGACGGCGCGCTCGGCGGCCAGCACCTCGTCGCGCGTGGCGGTCTTCACGGGTGCGTTGAAGAAATGCTGCGCGTGCCACTGCGGCAGGCTGCGCTGGGCCGACAGACCCAGCCATTTCTCAGACAACGTGGCGAGCAACGGAATGCGGTTGCGCAAGTTGAGCAGCGGGGCCAGGCGCGCAGCCCAGGCCGCGTAGTCGGGCAGTTGCGCCACGAGGCGGTCTTTCAGCGTGTGGCCGTGTTTGGCCTTGTAGTGCTGCAGGAACTCGACCTTCATCTTCGCCATGTCCACGCCGGTGGGGCAGTCGCGCTTGCAGCCTTTGCAACCCACGCAGAGGTCCATGGCTTCGCGCACCACCTCGCTGGTGAGCGCATCGCTGCCCGCCAGACCCGGGATCTGCCCGCTGAGGGCCAGACGCAGGGTGTTGGCGCGGCCGCGCGTGAGGTGCTGTTCGTCGCGAGTCACGCGGTAGCTCGGGCACATGGTGCCGGCGTCGAACTTGCGGCAGTGGCCATTGTTGTTGCACATTTCCACCGCCTTGGCCAGACCCCGCGCGGGGTCTTCGCCGGTGCCAGGCGGGGTGGTCACTTCGGTCACCGGGTCGGCTTTCACGTCCCACGCGCTCCAGTCGAGCACGGGTGTGATGGGCACCACCTTGTAGCTCGGTGGAAACCGCATGAGCCGCGTGTCGTCCATCTTCGGCGGGTCGATGATGCGGTTGGGTGAAAACAGCCCGGTGGGATCGAGATGCGCCTTGATGCGGGCGAAGGCGTCGTTGATGCGCGAACCGAACTGCCATTCGATCCACTCGCCTCGGCACAGGCCGTCGCCGTGTTCGCCGCTGTAGGCGCCCTTGTACTTGCGCACCAGTTCGCTGGCTTCTTCGGCGATCGCGCGCATCTTGGCCGCACCTTCGCGCCGCATGTCCAGGATGGGCCGCACGTGCAGCGTGCCGACCGAGGCGTGGGCATACCAGGTGCCTCGGCTACCGTGCCGTGCGAACACCTCGGTCAAGGCGTCGGTGTACTCGGCCAGGTGCACCAGCGGCACGGCGCAATCCTCGATGAAGCTCACCGGTTTGCCGTCGCCGCGCAGGCTCATCATGATGTTCAGGCCGGCCTTGCGCACCTCCCACAGGTTCTTCTGCGGTGCGTCGTCCACCATCTCCACCACGCTGTCGGGCAGGCCGAGGTCTCCCATGAGTTCCACGAGTTCGCGGATCTTGTGCGCGATGTCTGCCTTGCTCGGACCACTGAACTCGACCAGCAGCACGGCCGCTGGCTTGCCGCCGTTGATGTGCGGCGAAAGCGCCGTGCGGATGGTCGGCGCAAACGCCGGGTTCTGCAGCGATAGCTCGATCATGGTGCGGTCGACCAGCTCCACC
>JBBQKZ010000070.1:0-18970 GCA_038327405.1 Burkholderiales bacterium
GCAACCTGCCCTGCTCTTTCAGCAACTCCAGAATGCGCTCCATGCCCAGCGCCCAACCCACGGCGGGCGCCGGCTTGCCACCGATCTGCTCGAACAGGCCGTCGTAGCGACCACCGGCGCACACCGTGCCCTGCGACCCCAGCTGCGTGGTCACGAACTCGAACACCGACAGGTTGTAGTAGTCCAGGCCGCGCACCAGCCGCGGGTTGACGCGGTAGGCGATGCCCTGGGCATCGAGCAGCGCTCGCAGCCGGTTGAAGTGCTCCAGCGACTCGGCACCGAGGTGGTCCATCAGCCGTGGCGCGGCGTTCACCAGCGCCTGCATCGCCGGATTTTTGGTGTCCAGGATGCGCAGCGGATTGCTGTGCAGGCGGCGTTTCGCGTCTTCATCGAGCTGATCGGCGTGGGCCTCCAGGTAGACAATCAGGGCCTGGCGGTGCGCCTGCCGCTCGTCGCTCTGGCCCAGGCTGTTGATCTCCAGCTCGATGCCGGTCAGACCCAGTTCAGACCACAGGTCGCAGGCCAGCACGATGATCTCGGCGTCCACATCGGGGCCCGCGAAACCCAGCGCTTCGGCACCGAACTGATGAAACTGCCGGTAGCGCCCGCGCTGTGGCCGCTCGTGGCGAAACATGGGACCCATGTAATACAGCCGCTTGCCGCCGTCGTAGAGCAGGTTGCTCTCCAGCACCGCGCGCACCACGCCGGCGGTGTTCTCGGGGCGCAGCGTGAGCTGCTCGCCGTTGAGCCGGTCTTCGAAGGAATACATCTCCTTCTCCACGATGTCGGTCACCTCGCCCAGCCCGCGCACAAACAGCGCGGTCGGCTCGACGATGGGCGTTCGCAGGTTGCGGTAGCCGTAACGGCGCATCAGCGTGCGCAGCGTGTCTTCCAGCCACTCCCAGTGCGCGGACTGGGGCGGCGCGATGTCGTTCATGCCTTTGACGGCGGTGATTTTGTCTGCCATGGGATGGGGGTTTGGGTCTTTGGCCTGGCGCGTGGCGCGGCCGCAGCCGCTCAGTGCTCAGGCGGCGGTACCAAACCGCTTCTCGATGTAGTTTTCAACAATCTGCTGGAATTCCTGCGCGATACCTTCGCCACGCAGTGTCACGGCCTTCTGGCCGTCGATGAAGACCGGCGCGGCCGGTGCCTCGCCCGTGCCTGGCAGGCTGATGCCGAGGTCGGCGTGCTTGCTCTCGCCCGGGCCGTTGACGATGCAGCCCATCACCGCCACCTTGAGGTTTTCCACGCCGGGATAGCGCTCGCGCCACAGCGGCATGGACGAGCGCAGGTAGTCGTCGATCTGCTTGGCCAGTTCTTGGAAGGTGGTGCTGGTGGTGCGGCCGCAGCCCGGGCAGGCGATCACACTCGGCACAAAGGCGCGAATGCCCAGCGCCTGCAAGATCTCGGAAGCAATCACCACCTCTTGCGTGCGCGACTCACCCGGCTGCGGCGTGAGCGAGACGCGAATGGTGTCGCCAATGCCTTGCTGCAGCAGCACCGCCAGCGCCGCGGTGGAAGCCACCGTGCCCTTGGTGCCCATGCCGGCTTCGGTCAGCCCCAGGTGCAAGGCGTAGTCGCATCGCTGTGCCAAGGCCTGGTACACCGCAATCAAATCCTGAACGGCACTGACCTTGCAGGAAAGGACGATGTTGTTGCCGTTGAGGCCGATGTCTTCTGCGCGTTTGGCCGAATCGAGGGCTGACGTGATCAGCGCCTCGTACATCACCTGGCGCGCTTCCCAGGGTTGGGGGCGGCCGGCGTTTTCGTCCATCAGGCGGGCCAGCAGGTCCTGGTCCAGGCTGCCCCAGTTCACCCCGATGCGGATCGCCTTGTCGTGGCGCGCCGCGATCTCCACCATCTGAGCAAACTGGCGGTCGCCCTTGTCGCCGCGACCCACGTTGCCGGGGTTGATGCGGTACTTGGAAAGCGCCTCCGCACAGGCGGGGTGGTCGGTGAGCAGGCGGTGGCCGTTGTAATGAAAGTCACCAATCAGGGGAACATCCACACCCATTCGATCGAGTTGTTCGCGGATGTAGGGTACGGCCTTGGCCGCTTCGTCGTTGTTGACGGTGATGCGCACAAGCTCCGAGCCAGCCAATGCGAGTTCCTTCACCTGGATCGCCGTTCCCACCGCGTCTGCGGTGTCGGTGTTGGTCATGGACTGCACACGCACCGGCGCATCACCTCCGACGGTCACCCTGTTGCCGCCCCAGGCGACCACGCCCTGGCGGGTGTGGCGGACCCGTGCCGCAGTCAGCGCGATGGGCCGCTGGATGGCAGCGGACGTGAACGTGGACGGGGTCTGGGTTGCAAGGTCCATGGTCATTTCACCTCGAAGCGGGCCACATTACTGCGCGAAAACGGCGCCACGTCAAAGGGCAAGCCACGAACACTGACCTGCGCCGCGTCGGCCTTGCCCAGCACCACCGTGTAGGGCGGAGCGGCAGAAAAATCGAGCACATCACCGGCTTGCAGCAGCCGCTGGGCGACCACGTTTCCAGTGCCGTTGACCACCTCCACCCAGGACTCGCCGGTTGCGGCAATGCTCAACAGGCTGCTGGAGACAGGCGCAGCAGGCGCGACAACCGCTGGGACCGTGGCCGGCGGTGCATCGGTCGTTGCGGGCGCGCCCGCCGCATTGGCCGGTGAAGACGGCTCCAACGTGGGCTGTGCCGACAGAGCCGCCGGATCTCCGCTGGATGCCGAATCCCCCAGCACCTCCCGAGGGGTGGCGGGCTCGGCGGCAGGCATGGGTCCGGCCAGAGGTGACTCGACGACGCTGGACACCGCCGGTGGAGACTCGGCCTTGGGCAGGAACACGATCACCAACGCACCCAACAACAGCGCGATGGCGGCCAACAAGGCGGGCCTCGACAGCCAGCTCACCGGGTTGAAGGCTTCCTCGTCCCGGCCGGCGTTGAAAGACGCGTTGAGTGAGGGGCCTCGATCGCCGAGCCTGGGTGTTGAGCCCAGCGGAATCTGCTGGAGGATGGGGGCCGGGTCCACCTTGAGCTGACGGCAGGCGCTCGATGCCAGCGCCCGTGCAAAGGTCAGGTCGGGCAACTCACTGTAGCGACCCGCTTCGAGTGCTTCCAGTTTCTTGACGGGCACCTTCAAGGCAGCGGCCAATGCAGCAATGTGCAGACCAGCGGCCTCGCGGGCCTCCTTGAGCAGGATGGGCCGGGTCACGGGCTCTGCTGCCATCAGCTCGCGGGTTCCAGCCACGGCCTCATTCATCAAACGCTCCGCGCTGAAAACGTGCCCACTGGGCAGAATCCGGATAGCGGCGACCCAATTGCTGGGCCAGTTGCGCCATGGCTTCGCGGTTGCGCAGTCGTCGCTCGACCTTGATACCCAACCACAAGGTCTCCGCATTGGCCAGCTCGGTGTTGTTGAGTCGGCGGATCGTGAACTGCGCCTTGGCATCCTCTCCGCGGCGGAACTGCAGCGAGGCGAGGTTGTAAGCCACGATCGGGTTGGCAGCATCGAGCTCGTAGGAGCGGGCCAGACTGGCCTCGGCCTCGACAAACTGGCCTGCGCGAATCTGGCAGATGCCCATGGCCAACAAGGTTTTGGCCTGTCCGCCGTACACAGGGCTGACCAGCGCCCGCTGGAACAACTCGGTTGACTGTGCGTAACGACCTCGCTGACAGGCGTACCAGCCATAGTTGTGCAGTGCGTCGGGGTCGCGCGGGTTGAGCTGCATGGCACGCTGGAAGCTCTCCTCGGCCAGGGGGTCGTTGTTCAAGCCCATGTAGACCAGGCCGCGCAGCACATAGGCCGGCGCGTAGGTCGGGTCGGCCTGCAGCGCCAGCTTGATCTCGTCGAGCGCCACCGTGTTCTGGCCTTCGCCAAAGTAACCGGCGGCCAGCTCGACGCGGATGCGGGCGCGTTTGCGCGCCTCGGGCTCATCCGAGTCTGTGATCGGCTCTGCCGAAGAAGCGCTGGGCGCCCCACCCCGCTGGGCACATCCCGCCGACAGCAACAGCAAGCACATCAACAATGCCAGCAACCCCACCGTGGCGACTGAAAACCGGGCTGGGAATCGAGTGGCTGAAGTCATGCCTGCCTTTCCTTGTGAACGATGCGGATGGGATGTTCGGTGGCGCTGCGGCGCTTGGCCAGGCGGCTGGCGGCGTTGGTGCGATCGAGCACGTCGCCGGCGAGTTGGCCACAGGCTGCATCGATGTCGTCACCCCGCGTCTTGCGAACGGTCGTCACCAGGCCACCTTCGCTGAGTATCCGGGCAAACTGCTGCACCACCGGACGGGGCGAGCACAACAAGCCCGAACCGGGAAAAGGATTGAAAGGAATGAGGTTGATCTTGCACGGCACACCGCGGCCTGCATGGCCCCTGACCAAGGCCAGCAACTCCTGCGCATGGTGCGGCTGGTCGTTCACGCCGTCGAGCATGCAGTACTCGAAGGTGATGAAGTCGCGCGGCGCAGCGGGCAAATAGCGCAGGCAGGCGTCGAGCAGCTCGGCGATCGGGTATTTCAAGTTCAGGGGGACGAGGTCGCTGCGCAACGCATCGTTCGGCGCGTGCAGCGACACGGCCAGCGCGACCGGGCAGTCTTGCGCCAGGCGGTCCATCATCGGCACCACGCCCGAAGTTGACACGGTGACACGACGGCGCGAGAGGCCGTAGCCGTGGTCGTCGAGCATCACGCGCAGTGACGGCACCAGCGCGCTGTAGTTTTGCAAGGGCTCGCCCATGCCCATCATCACCACGTTGGTGATCACGCGCTCGGTGCGTTTGAGGTGCTTGCGCAGGAAAAACTCGGCCTGCCACAGCTGGGCCAGAATCTCGCCGGTGGTGAGGTTGCGCGAAAAGCCTTGGTGGCCGGTGGAGCAGAAGCGGCAGCCCACCGCACAGCCCGCCTGGGACGAGATGCACAGGGTGCCGCGATCCTCCTCGGGGATGAACACGGTTTCCACCGCATTGCCTCCACCCACGTCGAACAGCCATTTGATGGTGCCGTCGGCCGAGTCCTGGCGCGACAGCACAGGCAGGGTGGTGATGGAGCAGGCGCCCGGGAGCTTCTCGCGCAGGCTTCGCGCAAGGTCGGTCATCTCGTTGAAGTCCGACGCCCCTTTTTGATGGATCCAGCGAAACAGCTGGACGGCGCGAAAGCGCTTTTCGCCCAGCTGCTCGCACCAGGCGGCCAAACCCTCAAGATCGAAGTCGAGCAGGTTGACCGTCATGGCATGGTTGGCGCGCTGGCTCAGCGCGAGTAAACGTTGAGACCGGCAAAGAAGAACGCGATTTCAGCGGCTGCGGTTTCAGGCGCATCGGAGCCGTGCACGGCGTTGGCGTCGATGCTGTCGGCGAAGTCGGCGCGAATGGTGCCTGCGTCGGCCTTCTTCGGGTCGGTGGCGCCCATCAGGTCGCGGTTCTTGGCAATGGCGCCTTCGCCTTCGAGGGCCTGGATCATCACCGGGCCGGAGATCATGAAGTCGACCAGGTCCTTGAAGAAGGGACGGGCCTTGTGCACGGCGTAAAACGCTTCAGCTTCGCCGCGCGACAGATGGGCCATGCGGGCGGCCACGACCTTCAGGCCAGCGGCTTCAAAGCGGGCGTAGATCTGGCCGATCACGTTTTTGGCAACGGCGTCGGGCTTGATGATGGAGAGGGTGCGTTCGATGGCCATGAAAATCCTGAGGTTTTGTGGGTGAATCTGTGGGGTTTCGGGCACCCCGCAAAGCCCATGATTCTACATTGGTCGTGTCAAGTCGCCGTGACGACTGCGCGGCTCGAACCGCTCTCAGCGGCCACCCGATCGACCGCCACCGCTACCGCCACCTCCACGGCGGCGCGCGCCACCGGGTGCACTTCCCCGACCGGCTTCCTGCTCCCGCCGGCGCTGCAGGGCGTCTTGCCCGATGTAGCCGAACGAGGTCTTCATGGGATCGGGCTGTGAGGCACCGCCACCCGGTCCGCGGCCCCCTGTGCTGGTACCGGGCTTGCTGCCACGGCCCTTGCCTCCAGGGCCGGTCGGCGCACCACCCATGCCGTAGCCGCCGCTGCGTCGGTCACCGAACCCGGGACCTTCGCTGCGGCTGCCGGGCGGTTTTCCCTGCGTACGGCCCGGTCGTGGGCCCTGCTTTCCGCGCTGTGCCGGATGGCGCCCCCCCGGGCGGGCTGGGCGGGCGCCTTCATCGTCGGCACTGGGCATGCCGGCAGCGGCTGTCAGGCGGGCAATGTCACGCTCGTCGAGTTCGATCCAGGCGCCGCGCTTGAGACCACGTGGCAACATCATCGCACCGTAACGGATTCGGATCAGGCGGCTGACCGCATGCCCCACCGCCTCCAGCATGCGGCGTACCTCGCGGTTCCGGCCTTCACCGATCGTCACGCGGTACCAGCAATTGGCGCCCTCGCCGCCGCCGTCTTCGATGGACGCGAACTGGGCCATGCCGTCGTCCAGTCGCACGCCGTCGAGTAGGCGCGCCTTTTCATCGTTCGACAGTGCGCCGAGCACGCGCACGGCGTATTCGCGCTGCAGGCCAAAGCGCGGGTGCATCAGGCGGTTGGCCAGTTCACCCGAGCTGGTGAACAGCAGCAGGCCTTCGGTGTTCAGATCGAGCCGGCCGACCGATTGCCACTTGCCCTGCATCAGCTTGGGCAGGCGGCGAAACACGGTGGGCCTGTTTTGCGGGTCGTCGTGCGACACCACTTCGCCGGCGGGCTTGTGGTATGCGAGAACGCGGGGCGGAAGCGGCGTCATGCGCACGCGGACCGGTTTGCCGTTGACCTTGATCACGTCGCCGATCTGGATGCGCTGACCCACATGGGCCGGCTCGCCGTTGACCGAGATACGGCCTTCCAGGATCAGCTGCTCCATCTCCAGTCGCGACCCCATGCCGGCCTGCGCCAGCACCTTGTGCAGCTTGGGCGACTCGGCCTGCGGCGCGAGCACGCGTTTGGCAGGCAGCGGTGGCAACTCCTGCTCCTGCTCGGCGTCGAAGGCGCCGCTGACCACATCGTCAAAGCTCAGCACCTCAGGCGCAGACTCCGGGTGGGATTGCGCAGGCGTTGGCTGAACGGCGGGCACCTCGGTGGTGGGATCGAGTTCAGGTGGGTTGCGAGGGGTTTGATCCGGGGTCATGGTCTTCCTGGGTGGACGGTTCCAACAACTGCGGGTCGGAGGGCGGGGAAATGGGGTCGGCGGCCAAGGGATCGGCCACGACAAGCAGGTCTGATTCGGGTGCGTGCAGATCGGGCGGATCGGGCGGCAGGCTGTTGGCCAGGGATTCGAAATCGAGCCGGTCCAGTGCGGATTCCTGCACATCGCTGCCGTCCAGCGGGGGCAACCGGTCCAGCGACGCCAGTCCCAGGTCGTCAAGGAACTGCCGCGTGGTCGCGAACAAGGCCGGCCGACCCACGGTTTCGCGGTGGCCGATGACTTCGATCCAGCCCCGGTCTTCGAGCTGCTTGATGATCAGCGAATTGATCGTGACGCCACGGATGTCTTCCATGTCACCGCGCGTGACCGGCTGGCGGTAGGCAATGATGGCCAGCGTTTCCATGGCGGCCCGGCTGTAGCGTGGCGGCTTCTCGGGATGCAGGCGGTCGAGGTAGGGCCGCAGTTCGGGCCGGCTCTGGAAGCGCCACCCCGAGGCGACCTGCACCAGCTCCACACCGCGCCCGGTCCACTCAAGTTGCAGGTCGGCCAGCAGCGTCTTGAGCGTGTCGGGCGACACTTCCATGTCAAACAGCGTGCCGAGCTCGCGCACCGACAGCGGCTGCGGCGCGCAGATCAATGCCGTCTCGAGGACACGCTTGGCATCCGTTGTGTTCATGGTGTCTGTCAGTCAAAAACCGGTGAGTGGCCGGGACGGTGCGAAAGGCGAACGGTGCCGGCGAAACACGGGCAATACAGCACGCAGGCTCTACCGTTGGGTCGGGGCGATTCGGGCGTTTCCCGCAGAACCCGGTCTGGGGTTCTCGGTCGGGCGGTGAAATCGGGTGGCCGGGCGAAGGTCGGGGTGAAGGTTGTTGCGCCATCCACGCGCGTCGGGTGGTGCTGCTTCAGGCCGCCGGGTCGCTGTCCCAGCTCTGCGCATTGTAATGGAGGCCACTGGATTCGAGTGCCAGCAGCATGTCGGCGGGTGGCGTGGAGCGAAACAACAACGGCTGGCCACTGATGGGGTGCTTGAGTTCCAGGCGGGCTGCGTGCAACGATTGCCGGGCCATGCCCCACAGCGGGCGTCCGCCGTACAGCGTGTCGCCCACCAGCGGATGGCCGAGCCAGGCCATGTGAACGCGGATCTGGTGGGTGCGCCCGGTGTGCAGCTTGCAAGCCACCAGGCTGGCCTGGTCGCAAGTGTCGAGCAGGCGGAACGAAGTCTGCGCCGTTTTGCTGCTGCCACCCTCCACCCGCACCACCGCCATGCGCAAGCGGTTGTTCACGTCTCGGCCGATCGGCTGGTCCACATGCTGGTCGCCCAGTCCTTTCCATCGGCCGTGGGCCAAGGCCAGATACTGGCGACTCACCTCGCGCGCGGCGATGGCGCGCACCAAGGCTTCCACGGCCTGGCGGCTTTTGCCCACCAGCATCAGGCCCGAGGTGTCTTTGTCCAGCCTGTGCACGATGCCCGCCCGCGGAAGGCTGGCAGCCCCTGCGTGGTGGGCCAGCAGGCCGTTGAGCAGGGTTCCGGTCCAGTTGCCCGCCGCGGGGTGCACCACCAGGCCGGCAGGCTTGTGGATCACCAGCAGGTCGGCGTCCTCGAACACCACGTCAAGCGCCATGGCCTCGGGTACAAACGCCTGCGCCTGCTGGGTGGGGCGCAGTTCCACGTGCAGTTGATCCCCCGCCGCGATGCGTGCCGACGGTTTGCTTTGGGCCACGCCGCGCACCTCCACGGCACCGTCGGCCATGAGCTGCTGCAGGTAGGAGCGGGAAAACTCGGGGATCAGCTGGGCCAGCGCGCGGTCGATGCGCCAGCCGTGCATGCCGACAGGCACCGCGCAAACGCGCTTTTCCACCTCGAGCGCCCATTCGTCGGCGCCCACTGCTGCGTCCTGGGCCGTGTCTGCTGCCAGACCGAGCGACTCACCCCCCATCGATATACTTTGCGCTTTCAATCCGTCGTTCCGTTGTGAAGGTGAGTTCGTTATGTTGACGTTCAGATTATCGGCCCTGACCGCTGGTGCATTGGCCACAGCGTTGCTGCTGAGCGCGTGTGGCAGTACCAAGCCCAAAGACGAAACCGCGAACTGGAGCCCCAACCGCATTTACGCCGAGGCCACCGACGAACGCTCGGCCGGCAACTTCGAGCGCTCGGTGACCTTGCTCGAAAAACTGGAAGGCCGTGCCGCTGGCACACCGCTGGCGCAGCAGGCGCAGCTCGACAAGGCCTACACCCACTACAAGGCGGACGAGCCGTCGCAGGCGCTGGCCGCCATCAATCGTTTCCAGAAGCTTCACCCGTCCAGCCCGGCCATGGACTACGCGCTCTACCTCAAGGGCCTGGTGAACTTCAACGACAACCTTGGCTTGTTCGGCGCTCTCGCGCGCCAAGACCTTTCAGAGCGCGACCAGAAGGCCGCCAAGGAGTCCTTCGAGGCGTTCCGTGAATTGAGCACGCGCTTTCCGGACTCGCGCTACACCCCCGACGCGCGGCTGCGCATGACCTACATCGTCAACTCGCTGGCGCAGTACGAAGTGCATGTGGCTCGCTACTACCTCAGCCGGGGTGCCCATGTGGCCGCGATCAACCGCGCGCAGACCGCACTGAATGAATACAACGACGCCCCGGCTCTGGAAGAGGCCTTGTTCATCATGGTCCAGTCGTATGACGCGCTGGGCATGACCCAACTGCGTGACGATGCTCGCCGCGTGATGCAGACCAACTATCCCCGGAGCGAGTTCTTGAGCCAGGGCTTCAAGAGCAAGGACGAGCCGTGGTGGAAGATCTGGTGAGCACCAGGGCATCCAGCGCTGCCTCCAGTTCGGCTTCGTCGGCCAAACGCCGCATGGGTGGCAATGCACCCAGCAACTGAACGCCGTAGCTGCGTGTGAGCAACCGGCGGTCGCCGATCACCAGCACCCCCCGGTCACCTTCCGACCGGATCAGGCGGCCGGCACCTTGCTTCAAGGCCATCGCGGCTTGCGGCAGGTAGACCTCGTTGAAGGCAGTGCCTCCGTTCGCTTCCACGGCGAGTGCACGCGCCGCCATCAAGGGGTCGTCGGGTGGCGGGAACGGGAGCTTGTCGATCACGAGCAACTGCAGCACATCACCCGGCAGGTCCACGCCCTCCCAGAACGACACCGATGCCACAAGGATGGCGCCATGGGGTGAGCCCGAGGCCGCCTTGAACCGTTCCAGCAGGGAGCGGCGCGAAAGCCGGCCTTGGGCCAGTATCTCCAGCGGCGCACAACGACCCTCACGCACCTGTTCGTTCAACGCATCTGCCATGCGGGTGACCGCCCGAATCGTGGTTGCCAGCACCAGCGTGCGCCCCCCCAGCCGGCTGGCCCAGCTTCCCACCAGCGCCGCGAGCGCCAGCGTGTGAGCGGTATCGGCTGGTTCTGGCACATCGTGAGGAACATACAGCGCGGCCTGGGCGCCATGGTCAAAGGGGCTGGGCACCCTCAGCGTGCGCAGAGCCGGGTTGTCTGCCAGGCCCAGGCTCCGGGTGAACCAACCCAGCGCATCGTCATGGCCCAACGTGGCCGAGGCGAAGATCCAGCTTCGAGACCCTGGCTGCTGCGACTCCAGCAAACGACGAAAGCGCGCCGAACTGTCCACGGGTGCCCGCACCATGCGCCATGCGCGATCGGCGCCCCACTCCATCCACCGCGAGCCCGTCGCTCCCACCGGGCTGCTTTGCAAAGGGGCCAACGCGCTCCAGGTGGTCTGCAGTTCCTTGATGCGATCAAGAAGTCGAGCCAGCTCCGGGCTTGCCTGGGCAGTGGCCAAGACCGCTTCCAGAGCGGTGGCCAACGCCTGATCCAGCGCGGCCACAGCAACGCGCCAGGCAGGCGCCTCCAGGCCGGCGGGAGCCATCCCCGCCCAAGGACTGCGAGCATGGGTGCCTGCGTCGCGGTCCAGCTTGCCGAGGGCTCTGATGGCCTGCTCAAGCACCAGGGCAAGGTGTCCCCAGGGCCGCAGTCCGCGCGCGAACGCTCCCCCCTGTGTACTCAGCTCCCGCGCCAGGTCGTGCAGCGCGTCCGAGGACAGCGAAAGAGACAACAGTTGAACGCCGGTGTCGTTGAGCTGATGGGCCTCGTCCAGCACCACCACACCCGTCTCGGGCAACCAGTCCACGGCATCCGATTCGCGCATGGCACTGTCGGCAAAGAACAGGTGGTGGTTGATGACCACCCAGTCGGCTTCTCTCGCCTGGCGGCGCGCCAGGTTGACGTGGCATTGCCCAGCTTGAGGGCAGGCAGCACCCACACAGTTGTGGCGGGTTGATGTGACCAGGGCTTGCAAGGGTGAGCGCTCGTGCAGGAACGCCAGCTCGTTGATGTCGCCGCTGCGTGTAACCTGCGCCCAAAGCCGCACCCGCTCCAGCCCGGCCGCCGTCGCGGGGTCGCGCAGTGTGGCGGGCGAAGCGGCTTGGGCCTGATGAAGGCGATGCAGGCACAGATAGCTCGACCGCCCCTTGAGCAAGGCCGCGCGCACCGGCAACCCGAGGGCTCGGGACACGGCCGGAATGTCGTGGATGAACAACTGGTCCTGCAAGGCCTGGGTGGCGGTCGACAAGAGCGCCCGATGTCCGCTCAGCAACACAGGCACCAGGTAGGCAAAGGTCTTGCCGACGCCTGTACCGGCCTCCACCGCGAGGTGTTCACCCGACGCGAGGGCACGCGCCACAGCCAATGCCATCGCCAACTGCCCGGGCCTGGGCCGGTGGCCAGGACGTGCCGCCGCGAGAGGCCCGTCGACAGCAAAGGCTGCCGCCACACCTTCGGCCAGATCGCTCACTGCGTCAGCGTGCAAAGGCGCACGCACAGGTGGGGCGCCTTGGGGGGATAAATGGATACCATTGCATGCATCGAACGGCACCCGAACAACGATTGAGTCATATGTCCAAAGGCTACCGCATCCAGGCATCCACCGGCATTCACCGGGGCGACCGCGACTACCAGCAGGATCAGGTCTGCCTGTTGAACCATCCGCGCCACAGCAGCTGCATGCTGGCCGTGCTGGCCGACGGCATGGGCGGGCGCAGTGGCGGGCGCAAGGCGTCCGATCAGGTCATGCTCACCGCGCGCCAATTGTTCGAACGCTACGACCCCGACACCGACGATGCCTCGGCGCTGCTGCGCCAGATCGTGGAAGAGTCGCACCTGGTGATCAAGCTCACTGCGGTGTCGGCGGAACAGGAACCGCACAGCACGATCGCGGCCTTTCTGATCGACCCCGATGGCGAGTGCCACTGGGCGCACGCCGGTGATTCGCGGGTTTACCACTTTCGCAATGGCCGCATGGTGTTCCGCACCATGGACCACTCGTATGTGCAGACACTGGTCAACCAGGGCGAGCTGAGCGAACAGGAAGCGCTGGATCATCCGCACGCCAACATCCTGATGGGCTGCCTGGGCACAGAAAACGAACCGCCAGTGGACCTGCACGTGGTGCCGCAACTCACGCCGGGCGAAGCGCTGATGGCGTGCAGCGATGGTGTGTGGCACTACTTCACACCCGAAGAACTCGCCAGCACCATCGCCATGCTGTCGCCGCGCGAGGCTTGCGAGTTCCTGATCCAGAAGGCGCGCACGCGCGCCAAGGGTGCGGGCGACAACCTGTCGATCGTGATCGTGAAACTTGAGCCGCTGAGCTGAAGCCCGCGCAGCGGGCTTCGTTGTCACCGCAAGTGTTCAGGTCAATCCGGTGTCCACAAGCCGGTGCTCGAGCGCCAGGAATTCCGCAGACTGCATCTCGCTCAATCGCGACACCGTGCGAGGGAATTCGTGGGACATCGGGCCTTCAAGGTACAGCTCTTCGGGCTGCACCGCAGCCGACATCACCAGCTTGACCCTGCGGTCGTAAAGCACATCGATGAGCCAGGTGAACCGCCGTGCCTCTGACGCCTGACGCACCTGCATCTGCGGCACGTTGGACAGCATCACCGTGTGGAACTGGGTGGCGATTTCCAGGTAATCGTTTTGCGAACGCGGCCCGCCGCACAGGGTGCGGAAATCGAACCAGATCACGCCGCCGGCACGGCGCACCGCGCGGATCTGGCGCGATTCGATCTGCATCACCGGGTCCTGGTCTCCCGCCTCGGCCAGTTCGTTGAAGGTCGTCTCCATCGCCGCATCGGCCTGTGGCCCCAGCGGGCAGTGGTAGAGCTCGATGTGGTTGAGCGTGCGCTGGCGGTAGTCGGTGCCGTTGTCCACACTCAGCACCTCCAGACGATCCTTGAGCAGCTCGATGGCCGGCAGGATGCGGTCACGGTGCAGACCGTCCGGGTACAGGCCGTCGGGGTGAAAGTTCGACGTCGTGACGAAGCCAACACCGGCCTTGAACAAGGCGTCCAGCAGGCGGTGCAGGATCATGGCGTCGGTCACGTCAGCCACATGGAACTCGTCAAAGCAGATCAGCTTGTAGCGCTTGGCGATGCGCAAGCCGAGTTCGTCCAGCGGATTCACCGTGCCCTGCAAGTCACGCAGCTCGCGGTGCACCTCGCGCATGAACTCATGGAAGTGCAGCCGGGTCTTGCGCTTCAGCGGTACGGCATTGAAGAAGCAGTCCATCAAAAAGCTCTTGCCCCGGCCCACGCCGCCGAACATGTACACGCCGCGTGGAATCTCGGGCTTGATGAAAAGCTTCTTCAGTGAATTGGAGCGACGCTGCTTGTATTGCGCCCACTCGGTGGCGCACCGCTCCAGCGCGTCGATGGCACGCTGCTGGGCGGGATCGGTTGTATAGCCGCGCTCGACCAGTGCGGCTTCGTAGGTGCTGCGTACGCTCAAAGTGGGTGACCGTGCGCGTTCAGAAGTTCAGGGTGCGCTTGTCCACCGCCAGCGCGGCCTCTTTCGTGGCCTCCGACAGCGAGGGGTGTGCGTGGCAGATGCGCGCGATGTCTTCGGCGCTCGCCTTGAACTCCATGGCGACCACGGCCTCGGCGATCAGCTCGCTGGCCTGAGGGCCCACGATGTGCACGCCGAGGATCTCGTCGGACACGGCATCGGCCAGGAACTTGACCATGCCGGTGGTGTCGCCCAGTGCGCGCGCACGGCCGTTGGCGAGAAACGGGAAGGTGCCGGCCTTGTACGCAGCGCCACGCGCTTTGAGCTGCTGCTCGGTCTCGCCCACCCAGGCGATCTCGGGGCTGGTGTAAATCACCCATGGGATGGTGTTGAAGTTCACATGGCCGTGTTGGCCCGCGATGCGTTCGGCCACGGCCACGCCCTCTTCTTCCGCCTTGTGCGCCAGCATTGGGCCACGCACCACGTCGCCGACCGCCCACACACCCTTGAGGTTGGTGCGGCATTCGGCGTCCACCACGATCGCGCCACGTTCGTCGAGCTGCAGGCCCACGGCTTCGGCGTTGAGGCCGATCGTGTTGGGCACCCGGCCGATGGAGACGATCAGCTTGTCTGCGTCCAGCGCTTGGGCTTCGCCCTTGGCGTTGGTGTAGGCGACGTTGACACCCTTCTTGGTGGTCTTGATCTCGCCGACTTTCACGCCGAGCTCGATCTTCAAACCCTGTTTGTCGAAGGCCTTTTTGGCTTCTTTGGCGATCTGTTCGTCCACAGCGCCCAGGAAGGTGGGCAGCCCTTCAAGGATGATGACGTCCGACCCGAGCCGGCGCCAGACCGAGCCCATTTCGAGACCGATGACTCCGGAGCCGATCAGCACCATTTTCTTGGGCACAGCACCCAGGCGCAGCGCGCCGTCGTTGGACAGCACGGTCTCTTCGTCGAACGGCGTGCCGGGCAAGGCACGTGCGTTGGAGCCGGTGGCCACGATGATCTGGCGCGCGGTCAGCAGCTCTTCTTTGGCACCCGTGACCTGGATCTCGTAGCCAGCTTCCACCGCCTTGGCGAACGAGCCCCGGCCGTGGAAGAAGCTGATCTTGTTCTTCTTGAACAGGTACAGGATGCCGTCGTTGTTCTGCTTCACCACGGTGTCTTTGCGGCCGATCATCTTGGCGATGTCGATCGTGACGTTGGTGGCGGTGATACCGTGGTCGGCGAAGTGGTGGTTGGCGTGGTCGAAGTGTTCTGAGGACTGCAGCAACGCCTTGGACGGGATGCAGCCGACGTTGGTGCAGGTGCCGCCTGGGGCCGGGCCGCCGGCAGCGTTTTTCCACTCGTCGATGCAGGCGACCTTGAAACCGAGTTGGGCTGCGCGGATGGCGGCGATGTATCCACCGGGGCCGCCGCCGATGACGACGACGTCAAATGTTTGGGACATGTTGTGCTTTCAATGAGGTTCTTCAAAGTCCGGAAGGAACGTCATTGCAGGAACGCGACGCAACAACTTCCAGAAATCCCGCGGAACCGGCTTTGCCGGGCCGCAGGGATTGCCCCCTTGAGGGGGGATTCGGCTACACGAAGTGAGCAAGAAAGGGGGTGAGTCCGATCTCTTTAGATGTCGAACAGAAGGCGGGCTGGGTCTTCCAACGCTTCCTTCATGGCCACCAGACCCAGCACGGCTTCACGGCCGTCGATGATGCGGTGGTCATAGGACAGGGCGAAGTAGTTCATGGGGCGCACCACGACCTGGCCGTTTTCGACCATGGCGCGGTCCTTGGTGGCGTGCACGCCCAGGATGGCCGACTGCGGTGGGTTGATGATGGGGGTGGACATCATCGAACCGAAGGTGCCGCCGTTGGAAATGGAGAAGGTACCCCCGGTCATGTCATCAATGCCGAGCTTGCCGTCCTTGGCCTTCTGGCCAAACTCGGCGATCTTCTTCTCGATATCGGCGAAGCTCATCTGGTCGGCGTTGCGCAGGATGGGCACCACCAGACCGCGCGGCGAACCCACCGCAATGCCGATGTCGAAGTAGCCGTGGTACACGATGTCGTTGCCGTCCACCGAGGCGTTGATGATCGGGTACTTCTTGAGCGCGTGCACAGCCGCCTTGACAAAGAAGCTCATGAAACCCAGCTTGACGCCGTGTTCCTTCTCGAACTTCTCCTGAAACTTCTTGCGCATCTCCATGACCGGGGCCATGTTGATTTCGTTGAAGGTGGTCAGGATGGCGTTGGTCGACTGTGACTGCAGCAGACGCTCGGCCACGCGGGCGCGCAGGCGGGTCATGGGCACGCGTTCTTGCGGGCGATCGCCCAGATCGGGCGCCACCACCGGCACCTGGGGCAGCACCTTGGTCGGCGCCCCGGTGGAAATGGCCACCGGTGCGGCGGCGACCGGCTTGGGTGCAGCCACGGCCGTGAGCACATCACCTTTGGTCACGCGGCCGTCCTTGCCGGTGCCGGGCACCGAGCCCGAGGCCAGGTTGTTGTCGGCCATCAGCTTGGCGGCGGCGGGCATGGCCACACCGGCTTTGCTGGTGGACGCGACGGCAGCAGCCGCTGCTGCAGGGGCTGGAGCGGCTGCCGGCGCTGCCGTAGCGGCGGGTGCGGCAGCGCCGGCCACGGCGGCGGTGTCGATGCGTGCGATCAGCTGCTCGGCTGCCACAGTGGCGCCGTCGACTTGCAGGATTTCAACCAACACCCCGGCAGAGGGGGCCGGTACTTCGAGCACGACCTTGTCGGTCTCGATGTCGATCAGGATCTCGTCGACCGCCACCGCGTCGCCGACCTTCTTCTTCCACTGCAGCATGGTGGCCTCGGCCACCGATTCAGAGAGCTGCGGGACTTTGACTTCTACGATTGCCATGATTCTTCTACCTGTTTATTTCGGACTGCGCTGAGCCAGCCGACCCGTGATTCAACATCCGCGGGCCGGGCGGAAGCAGCGACTTACTTGGTGAGGATGAAGCCCTTGAGCTTGCCGAAGGCGGCTTCGATCAGGTTCTTCTGCTGTTCCTGGTGCAGGTGGGAATACCCCACTGCCGGCGACGCCGAGGCCGCGCGCCCGGCATAGCCGAGTTTCTGACCGTCGAGCATGTTCTCGTGGATGTAGTGCTGCACGAAGAACCAGGCACCCTGGTTTTGCGGTTCGTCCTGGCACCACACGATGTCGGTGGCGTTGGGGTACTTGCGCAGCTCGGCACCAAAGACCTTGTGCGGGAACGGATAGAGCTGCTCCACGCGCAGGATCGCCACGTCGTCGGACTCGCGCTCTTCCCGCTTCTTCACCAGGTCGTAATACACCTTGCCTGAGCAGCAGATGACGCGCTTGACCTTCTCGGCCTTCTTCGCCACGTCAGCGCTCTGGTCGGGAATCACGGTCTGGAAACCGCCTTTGGTGAACTCGGACAGCGGCGAGGTGGCGTCCTTGTTGCGCAGGAGCGACTTGGGCGTGAAGATGATCAGCGGCTTGCGCAGCCCGCGGATCATCTGGCGGCGCAGCACATGGAAAATCTGGCTGGCCGTGGTGGGCTGCACGATCTGCATGTTGGTGTCGGCAGCCATCTGCATGAAGCGTTCCAGGCGCGCCGAGCTGTGCTCGGGGCCCTGACCTTCGTAGCCGTGCGGCAGCATCAGCGTGATGCCGTTGACGCGGCCCCACTTCACTTCACCAGAGGCGATGAACTGGTCGATCACCACCTGGGCGCCATTGACGAAGTCGCCGAACTGCGCTTCCCAGATCACCAGCGTGTTCGGGTCGTTCGAGGCGTAGCCGTACTCGAAGGCCAGCACCGCTTCTTCGGACAGGATCGAGTCGATCACCACGAACGGCGCCTGGTTGTCAGCCACGTTCTGCAGCGGCACATAGGTGCCCACGTCGAACTTCTCGCGGTTCTGGTCGTGAATCACGGCGTGGCGGTGGGTGAACGTGCCACGGCCACAGTCTTCGCCCGACAGGCGCACCGGGAAGCCACTGGCCACCAGCGAGGCAAACGCCATGTGCTCGCCCATGCCCCAGTCCACCGGAATTTCGCCGCGGCCCATGGCTGCACGGTCGGCATACACCTTCTTCACCAGCTGGTGCGGCGTGACGCCGTCGGGGATCGTGGTGAGACGCTCGGACAAGCGCTTCCACTCCGCCATGGGAATGGCCGAGTCGGAACTGTCCGTCCACTTCTTGTTGAGGTAAGGACTCCAGTCCACCGCAAACTTGCTCTTGAAGTTCGTCAGCACCGGGTCAACCGTGTGACGGCCATCGTCCAGTGCTGCGCGGTAGGCCTTGGCCATGTCATCGCCCAGCGTCTCGCCCAGACCTTGTGCGGCGAGCTTGTCCGCGTACAGCTTTCGCGTTCCGGGGTGGATCGCAATCTTCTTGTACATCAGCGGCTGCGTCAGGCTCGGGGTGTCCTGCTCGTTGTGACCAAGCTTGCGGAAGCACACGATGTCGACCACCACATCCTTCTGGAAGGCCATGCGGAACTCGAGTGCGAGCTGCGTGGCGTACACCACGGCTTCGGGGTCGTCGCCGTTCACGTGCAGCACCGGCGACTCGATCATCTTCACGACGTCGGAGCAATACAACGTGGAGCGGCTGTCGCGCGGGTCGGAGGTGGTGAAGCCGATCTGGTTGTTGATCACCAGGTGCACCGTGCCGCCGGTGGAGTAACCACGCGTTTCGGCAAGCGCCAGCGTTTCCATCACCACGCCCTGGCCTGCAAACGCCGCATCGCCATGCACCAGCACGGGCAACACCTGCTTGCCCAGCGGATCGCCACGGCGGTCCATCCGGGCGCGCACCGAGCCTTCAACCACAGGGTTGACGATCTCCAGATGCGAGGGGTTGAACGCGAGCGCCAGATGCATCGGGCCGCCCGGGGTGGTGATGTCGCTGGAGAAACCGTCGTGGTAGATCACATCGCCGTACAGGATCGCTTCGTCGATCTTGCCCTCGAACTCGGCGAACAGATCCTTGGGCATCTGCCCCAGAATGTTCACCAGAACGTTCAGACGACCGCGGTGCGCCAT
>JBBQKZ010000071.1:0-18923 GCA_038327405.1 Burkholderiales bacterium
CGCGCCAGCCACGACTTCGGCCAGTTCACGGGTGGTTCGAAAAGGGCCCCGTTCCTGTCGGCGACGATCAATCGCCTTTGCAATCGGTTGAGCAAACCGTTCTTCGCCATAGTCACGGATGACCTCCGACAGGGTTGAAACTTCGGCCGTTTCCAGCCACTGAGCCACGCTCTGGCCGCGCGTGGTGTCCATGCGCATGTCCAGGGGGCCATCGTTGCGAAAAGAAAAACCCCTCTCGGGGTCGTCGATCTGCGGCGAACTCACGCCGAGGTCCATGAGCACCCCGTCCACACTGGCCGCCCCCAACTCGCCCAGATGGGCAAAGCCCTCGTGGCGGATGGCGATGCGCGCATCGCCGCTGGCCATCGCCTGCGCGGCTTCGACCGCTTGTGGATCCTTGTCGAAGACAGTCAGCCGCCCTTGACGGGACAGCTGCTCGAGGATGAGACGCGAGTGGCCACCGCGCCCGAAGGTGGCGTCCACAAAGTGGCCGTCCGGGTTGATCGCCAGTGCTCGCACGGCTTCGTTCAACAGGACGGTGTGGTGAATCCATGTGCTCTGCACCATCGCCCTTAGAAAGAGAAGTCCTTGAAGACATCGGGCATGTCGGCCTTCATGGCTTCGGCTTCCTGGGCGGCGTACACCTGCGCATCCCAAAGTTCGAAATAGGCGCCCATGCCGAGCAGCACCACGTCCTTGGTGATGCCGGCGCCGGAGCGCAGTTCGGGCGAGACGAGCACGCGGCCGGTGCCGTCCATCTCGACGTCCATGGCGTTACCCAGAAAAATGCGCTTCCACCACTGCGCCTGCATGGGCAGCGAGGCGATGCGATCGCGGAACTGCTCCCACGCGCTGCGCGGGAAAATCATCAGGCAGCCGTGGGGGTGTTTGGTGATGGTGAGCTGACCCGCAGCCGCGCTCAGGACGTCACGGTGCCGGGTTGGCACCGAGAGCCGACCCTTGGCGTCGAGACTGAGAGAAGAAGCACCCTGAAACACAGCGATCAATCCTTGGAAAACACTTTTCACCACTTAAATGCACTTTTTTCCACTTTATCAGGAAAACCAAGGTGCGCAACTCAGCGGATGGAAAATTTTTCCAATGAAATCAACCACTTAGGATACATTTTGAAGCTGTTTGCGAGCCAAAAATGCATTAAAAGCAAGCACTTACAACCGGCTCTGAATGTGATGCTTCAAAACCCTGCCACCTCCGGGGTCGTCCGGAGAGGTGTCAGCAGGTGGATCGGCCGACCAACGGCTGGCGTTGGTGGCTCGGGGTGTCATCGGACCAGGTTGAAGGCCGGCCAGGCGCTCACAAGATGTAACGCGACAGGTCTTCGTTGCGGCTGAGCGCGGCCAGGCGCCCGTTCACGTAGTCCGCGTCGATGGTGATGGTCTGGCCCTGCAGCTTGGTGGCGTCAAAGCTCACCTCGTCCAGCAGGTGCTCCATCACGGTGGCCAGTCGGCGTGCGCCGATGTTCTCGGTGCGTTCGTTCACGTCGCAGGCAATCTGCGCGAGCTGGCGGATGCCTTCCGGCGAGAACTCGAGTGTCACGCCCTCGGTGGCCAGCAGCGCCTGGTACTGGCGCACCAGCGAGGCGTGGGTCTGCGTGAGGATGGCCTCGAAGTCGTCGACCGAGAGCGACTGCAACTCCACGCGAATGGGAAAACGACCCTGCAACTCGGGAATCAGATCGCTCGGCTTGGCCAGATGGAAGGCGCCGCTGGCGATGAAGAGGATATGGTCGGTCTTGATCACGCCGTACTTGGTGGTCACGGTCGTGCCCTCCACCAGCGGCAGCAGGTCACGCTGCACGCCCTGGCGCGACACCTCGGCGCTACCGGAATCGCTGCGCGAAGTCACCTTGTCGATTTCGTCGATGAAAACGATGCCGTTCTGCTCCGCGTTGTGCAGGGCGCGCGTCTTGATATCGTCTTCGTTGACCAGCTTGCCGGCTTCTTCATCAATCAGCAGCTTCATGGCCTCGTCGATCTTGAGCTTGCGCGTCTGGCGTTTGCCGGGGCCGATCTGGCTGAACATGCCGCGCAATTGTTCGGCCATGTCTTCCATGCCGGCCGGGCCCATGATCTCCATGGCCGGGCGCGCTTCCAGCAAATCGATCTCGATCTCGCGGTCGTTCAAATCGCCTTCGCGCAGCTTTTTCCGGAAGTTCTGCCGGGCCGTGCTCTCGGGCAGGGGGACCACGTTGGCCACCGGCTCGGCACTGCGCGCCGGCGGAATCAGGATGTCGAGGATGCGGTCTTCGGCCGCGTCTTCGGCGCGTACGCGCTGTTTGCGCATCTCCACCTCGCGCGTCTGCTTGATCGCGATCTCGGCCAGGTCGCGGATGATGCTGTCCACGTCCTTGCCGACATAACCGACCTCGGTGAACTTGGTGGCCTCGACCTTGATGAAAGGCGCGTCCGCCAGCCGCGCCAGGCGGCGCGCGATTTCGGTCTTGCCCACGCCGGTGGGGCCGATCATGAGGATGTTTTTGGGCGTGATCTCGGGCCGCAGTTTTTCATCGACCTGCTGGCGCCGCCAGCGGTTGCGAAGCGCAATGGCCACGGCCCGCTTGGCGCCCTTCTGGCCGATGATGAAACGGTCGAGTTCGGAAACGATTTCCTGGGGGGTCATTGAAGACATGTAAGGCTCAATCCAGCGTTTCGATCGTGTGATTCATGTTCGTGTAGATGCACAGCTCACCCGCGATCCCAAGCGACTTGCGCACGATGTCTTCGGCGCTGAGTTCGGTGTGGTCGAGCAAGGCCTTGGCAGCGGCCTGCGCATAGGCGCCGCCCGATCCGATGGCCACGATGCCGTGTTCGGGCTCCAGCACATCGCCGTTGCCCGTGATGATCAGCGAGGCGCTGTGGTCGGCCACGGCAAGCATGGCCTCCAGGCGGCGCAGCACGCGGTCGGTGCGCCAGTCGCGCGTGAGCTCGATGGCGGCGCGCACCAGATGCCCTTGGTGCTTTTCCAGCTTGGCTTCAAAGCGCTCAAAGAGCGTGAAAGCGTCGGCGGTGGCGCCGGCAAAACCCGCCAGCACCTTGTCGTGGTGGAGCTTGCGCACCTTGCGGGCTGTGCCCTTGACGATGATGTGACCCAGCGTGACCTGGCCATCGCCACCGATGGCTACCTGCACACCCTCAGGCGTCTGGCGTCGCACGCAGACGATGGTGGTTCCGTGAAATGATTCCATGGCTTTCAGTTGGGGTTGAACCGGGGCCCTGCAACAGGGCCTGGCCGCGTTGTTTGAAACAACGTGTGTGACCCACGCGGCGTGGATCAGTCGTTGCGGACCACGACCTTGGCGTATTCGGTGATGCCGATCACGTGGAAGAACGCGGACACCAGACGGTGCGCATCCACAAACTGCACCAGCCGGCGTTCGGCATGGTGTCGCGACACCCAGTTGAGCAAGGTGCCTGCGGCAGAAAAGTCAACCCGGATCAGGTTGCGGCAGGAAATGATCATCACGTCGGCTCCGGTCAGACGGCGCTCAAGCATGTCCAGCGTGGCCTGCGGATCACCCCGGATCTCGCCCGAGAGTTCCACCAGCCCGAGCTGATTGAATTCGGAGGGCTGCCCTTCCAGCGTGGACTCGCCCGGGTAAGCCGAAGGCACGGACTCCAGCACGGCCTCGCTCAGCACGGACTGGCCGCCATCCTCCGGCAGGTCGGCCGAGGCTGACGTGGCGTGACAGCGTGGTCTTTCCCAACCCGGCGGGGACACTTCGTAGGTCACGCAGAAATCCAGCGCCGTCAGTTCAAACTCGTCGGGCCGGTTCATCACGCGCAGCACGGCCATGCGCAATTCCCACCAGAGTTGCTCCACGTCGCGCCGACCCGAGGGGGTGTAGTGCTTGAGCAGGTCGCGAAACACGGCAGAGCCCAGGAAGCGGAGCTCCACATCCTGGTCGCCCCAGAGCGTGAAGATGCCGAGCAACGCGCGCGCCGCTTTCAGGTCCATGGACTCCATGGGCGTCCAGTCCAGCACCCAAGGCTGCTTGGCGCGCAGCAGGACGTTCTGCAAGGTGCCGACCGCGTGGGCGTCGAGCTCGGTTTCGCTCACCCAGACCGCCCGGTTGTTGCTCGTGCTGGGCGTGAAGGTCTTGCCGGTCATGGACGACACCGTCTCCGGCATGTCGTACCACTGTGGCGCCGACCGGTTGAATCGGTTCGCAAAATCCACCGCGCGGCTCTCGAAAGGCGCGAGCTGGCCAGTGGCCCGGTAAAGGTCGAACAAGGCCAGCCAGTCGTCGATCTCGTCAATCTTTGCCCCGCCCTCGCCCAGGACTTCCAGCAAACCTTGCTCGGCGCCCGCGTCGTCTCCGTTGGCGAACCGGATGGCGGCCTCTTCAACGTCGGGGTCCTGCACGATCTCCTGCACGTCGAGCGAGTAAAAATGCGACGCCGAGAATGCGCCGCCGCTGGAATGGGCGCTGCGGAGTTCGCTGGGCTGGGTGGGCGCCATCAAGCCGGTGCGGGAAGGCCCGGGCGCGGCATGAGCGCCCTTGCTCGACGCAACAGAAACAGGTTCCACCGGGACGGGGTTGCGGGCGTCCTGGGTGCTGGAATCCGCTTGGGCGAACCCTGGCTTGCCATTGGTCAGTGGCAGCGGCGCCGGCTCGGTTTCGTCGTATTGGGCCTGGCGCTGCCGGGCCTGGGGGTCAGCGGATGCTCCCGACAACGGTGTGTCTTCTTTCGCCTTGAGTGGCGAACCACCCGAACTCGGGGCACCCGGGTTGAGGCCGGAGCCAGTGCTGACGAGGGAATCGGGACCTTTGGTCTTCCACCACTGCATCGACATCTGGGCTTCGATCTCATCGATCTTCTTCAGCGTCTCGGCCCGGTCATCGGGCTTGGAGGGCAGACTGCTCTGGAAGAACGAAGGCCGCATGCCGGGGCCCTCGGGGCTCGTGCCTTCCCGGCTCCTGATCTTGCGCAGCATGTCGAACTCGCGCTTGCGCACAAAGTCGTTGCGACGCTTGCGCTCGATCATTTCCTTGAGAGCGGCCTTGCTGTACTCGCTCTCGCGGTCGGCTTGGCGCGTGTCCAGATCGGCCCAGCTCGTGGTCGGATGACGTACGAACTTCACCACCTTGGAGAGGAAGCCGCCGTTGGAATCGTCCTTGGACATGGGTGGTTGCGTGCCGGAGATGAAGCTGGGTGGGGTTCGTCAGGAAAAACTCAGTCCCCGAACATCTTCTGCTTGAGTTCGCGCCGCTGCTGGGCTTCGAGCGACAGGCTGGCGGTCGGGCGGGCCATCAGGCGACCCACACCGATGGGTTCGCCCGTTTCTTCGCAATAGCCATAGTCGCCGGAATCGATGCGGGTGATGGCCTGCTCGATCTTCTTGAGCAACTTGCGCTCGCGGTCGCGGGTGCGCAGCTCCAGCGCGTGCTCTTCTTCGATGGTCGCGCGGTCTGCCGGATCGGGCACCACCACGGTGTCTTCACGCAGGTGCTCGGTGGTCTCGCCGGCATTGGCCAGCATGTCGGCCTTCAGCAGCGAGAGCTTGCGACGGAAATAGGCGAGTTGCAGATCGCTCATGTATTCGCTGTCGGGCATGGCCTGCACGTCCTGATCGGTCAACTGATCGGCGGGCAAGGTCTTCCAGTTGTTGGCCCGCTTGGGGTCCTTCTGGATCGATGAGGGTACGGGAGGGGTCATGACAGCACGTTCATTCGTGTGGGAAAAAGTCGCTTTGGCAGCATCGGGCGCATGGGTAGGCACCACCGCAGCCTGGGTCATCTGCTCCATCATGACTTTTTTGGCCGCGCGTTTGCCCAATGGGCGTGGCGTGGGCTCAACAACCACGGGGGCTGGAGCCGGTGCCTTCTTGGCGCTGGCAACTTTGGAGACGGGGGCGGCGGCAGCCGCACGGGGAGCAGAAGGGGTCACGGTGGGAACAGCCGCCTTGGCGGCGGGCTGTGCCTTGGATTTGGCGGAAGTCGCCGGAATGGGCTTGACCGCTGGAGTGCGGGAAGGCGTGGGCTTGGCCGGTGCAGCGGCCTTCCTGGCAGCGGCAACGGGTTTGCTCGCACCAGCGGGTTTGGCCGCTGGTTTGGGGGAGGCTTTCGCAGCAGGCGAAGCGGTTTTCTTGATCGGTGCGGTCACTTTCGGTTTGACGGGCCCTTTGGCGATGGGCTTGGAGGCTTTGGGGGGCGTCTTCTTGGCCACCTTGACCACGGCCTTCGCGGCAGCCTTGCCAGGCGCCTTGGGAGCCGGCTTGACCGCTGGTTTGCGCGTGGCAGGCACCGCAACCTTGGCCGCCGACGAGCGCCCTTTCGCGCCCGTCGCGACGGGCTTGGCTGGTTTCGCTGACTTGGTAGCCGGGGCTTTCACAACGGGTCTCCTCTCAGTGCCTGACGGTGCTTGATCCGGGTCCGGTGTGCGGGTTTGGGCCGCATCAACCTCTGTCGGTTTGGCCGACGGATGCGAGGTTATACCCCTACCTGAACCGGAACTCGGCCGCTGGCGAGCACCTGTACTGGAAGACCGCCGGGCCACCGGCATGGGGCGCGATTGTAACGACGTGGCGGCAACGCCCCCGGAATCCGGTCGGGAGGGGAAACCCAGGCGTTGGAGAAGCGAGACAAACAGCACGGCGGAGAGGGCCTCAGACCAGGCTCTGGTCCAGGCCCTGCACGAGGATGTCCCGCGGCAGGTCGATCCCGATGAACACCATCTTGCTGGTGCGTGCCTCGCCTTCGGCCCACAGCGGGCCCAGATCGCTGCCCATGAGCTGGTGCACGCCCTGGAAGATCACCTTGCGGTCGGTGCCTTCCATGTCGAGCACGCCTTTGTAGCGAAGCATGCGCGGGCCATAGACCTGCACGATGGCACCCAGGAAGTCTTCGAGCTTGGCCGGGTTGAACGGGCGGGTGGCGCGGTAGACGAAGCTCTTCACGTCGTCGTCATGGTGGTGGTGGTGGCCCTCGTGCCCATGCCCGTGGTCGCTCTTGTGGGACGGATGGTCACAGTGCTCGCCATGCTCGTGGTCATGGTGATCATGACCGTGGTCATGGTCATCGGCCTTGAGAAAATCGGGGTCGATGTCGAGCTTGGCGTTGAGGTTGAAACCGCGCAGGTCGAACACCTCCTTGAGCGAGACCTCGCCGAAGTGGGTGGCGCGCATGGGCGCACGCGGATTCATGTGCTTGAGGCGGTGGGTCAAAGCATCCAGGTCTTCGGCACTGACCAGATCCGACTTGCTGATGAAGATCTGGTCGGCAAAGCCCACCTGGCGGCGCGCTTCCTGGCGGTCGTTGAGTTGCTGGGCGGCATGTTTGGCGTCCACCAGCGTGAGGATGGAGTCCAGCAGGTACTGCTCGGCCACCTCGTCGTCCATGAAGAAGGTCTGCGCCACCGGACCGGGGTCGGCCAGGCCGGTGGTCTCGATCACCACGCGGTCGAAATCGAGCTCGCCCTTGCGTTTCTTCTCGGCCAGATCGCGCAGCGTGGCGCGCAGGTCGTCGCGGATGGTGCAGCAGATGCAGCCGTTGCTCATCTGGATGATGTTTTCCTGGGTATCGGCCACCAGGATCTCGTTGTCGATGTTCTCTTCGCCGAACTCGTTCTCGATCACCGCGATCTTCTGACCATGAGCTTCGCTGAGCACGCGTTTGAGCAGCGTGGTTTTGCCCGAGCCGAGGAAACCGGTGAGGATGGTGGCGGGGATGAGGGACATGGCAGGCGCGACGGTGTCGGAGGTAAACAAACGGGTGGGCGGTCGAAAGAAGCGCGCAAGTGTATGCGACCCCCCAAGACCTGCACACCCTACTGCTTTTTCATGACGACCAGACCCTTGAGGTACTCGCCCTCGGGGAAGTTGATGGTCATGGGGTGGTCGCTCGCACCGCCCAGGCGCTGCAGGATCGCGCCATCCACACCCGCATCGAGCCCGGCCGAGGCCACGATTTTGTGGAACAGCTCCACCCCGATGCCACCCGAGCAGGAAAACGTGAACAACACGCCGCCAGGCGTGAGCAGTTTGAAGGCCTGTCGGTTGATGTCCTTGTATGCGCGGGCCGCGCGCTCGGCGTGGGCCACGGTGGGGGCGAGTTTGGGCGGATCGAGCACGATGGCGTCGAACTGGCGACCCTCGGCCACGAACTTTCGCAACGACGCGTTGACATCGGCGTCCATGAAGCTCGCGCGCGCGGCGTCGAACCCGTTGAGCGCCACGTTGGTCGCGGCCTGCTGCAAGGCGGGCGCCGACGAATCGATGGAGGTGACGTGCTTCGCACCGCCGGCCAAAGCCGCCACGGTGAAACCGCCGGTGTAGCTGTAGCAATTGAGCATGTGCTCAAAGTTGAGACGACGGCTGTATTGGCTGCAGACCAGCCGGCTGTCTCGCTGGTCGAGGTAGAAGCCGGTTTTGTGACCTTGGGCGATGTCCAGACCGAGCTGCCAGCTGTGTTCGTGCAGCACCAGCGCGGTGGGACCGCCGCCGCGCAGCCAGCCGGTGACTTCGGGCAGGCCTTCGAGCTTGCGGCTGCTGGTGTCGGAGCGCTCATACAGGCGCACGCAGCCGGTGAGTTCGATCAGCGCGTCGGCGATCACCTGTTTGTGGCGCTCCACGCCACAGGCGGTGAACTGCGCCACCAGCGTGTCGCCATAACGGTCCACGATCAGGCCGGGCACACCGTCGGATTCACCGTGCACCAGCCGCACACCGTCGCTCTCGACACCGAGACGCCCACGCAGTGCAATGGCGCGCGCCAGGGTGGAACGCAGGAAGTCGGCGTCGATGCGCTGGGCCTCGTCAAAGCTCCAGGCACGCACGCGGATGCTCGATGCGGGCGACAACGCACCCCAGGCGAGGAACTGCCCCTCGGCGCTCTCCACGCGCACCGTTTCGCCCGCATCACCGCCCCCTTTGGCAATGGCGCCATCAAACACCCAGGGGTGGCGACGCAGGAGGGAGCGGTCTTTGCCGGGCTTGAGGCGGATGATTTTCATGCGGGTATTGTCGGCCCCGCATGCCAGCACCTCAGCCTTTGGGCGGTTTGCCCTTGGCATGTGCGCGCGGGTGCGCGGCGTCGTACACCTTGGCCAGGTGCTGGAAGTCCAGCCGGGTATAGACCTGCGTGGTGCTGATGCTGGCGTGACCCAGCAGCTCCTGCACCGCGCGCAGGTCGCCACTGGACTGCAGCACGTGGCTGGCGAACGAGTGGCGCAGCATGTGCGGGTGCACGGGCGTGGCCAGCCCCGCCAGGCGCGAACGGCGCTTGAGCCGCACGCGGATGTGCTGTGGCGTGAGGCGCTGGCCGCGCGAGCCGATGAACAGGGCTGCGTCGCCGCCGGCCCAGGTGGCGCGTTGCTCCAGCCAGCGTGCCAGCGCCGCCAGCGCCACCTGGCCCACCGGCACGCTGCGCCGCTTGGAGCCCTTGCCCAACACGTGGGCTTCACCGTCCTGCGCGTCGATCCAGCCGCGCGCCGTGCCGCTGGCCGCCACGTCCAGCCCCACGAGCTCCCCGATGCGCAGGCCGCTTCCGTAGAGCAATTCGGTGATGCAGGCGTCGCGCGCCTCCAGGGCGGGGTGGTCGGCTTCTTCCACATGCGAGGCGAGCTGCACCGCTTCGTCCACGCCCAGCGCCTTGGGCAGCGGCTTGCCAGCCTTGGGCGCGCGCACGTCCTGCACCGGGTTGTGGCCGATCAGGCCCTGGCGCCCGAGCCACACATAAAACCCGCGCCAGCCGGACAGAATGAGCGCGATGCCGCGCGCGCTGCGCCCAGCGCTGTGCATTTGCGCGATCCAGCGGCGGATGTGGGCGTTTTGAATGTCCTTCAGGCCGATGCGGGCCTCGGCGGCGTGTGCGACGAGCCGTTGCAGATCCAGCGTGTAGAGCACGACCGTGCGCTCGGCCAGGCGCTTTTCCACCTTGACGTGGTTCAGGTAAACCTGCACCAGCGCGGCGTCGCCACCCGTCGGGGTCTCGGAAGCGGCGCGCACCGGCAGGTCCATGAGACCTTATTCAGGACGCAGGCGCGAGAGCGCCGCGCTGGTGATCTCACCGATGCGTTCCAGGAAGTCGGTGCCCATGTCACTGGCAAACCGCTGTGGGTCGGCCGAGGCCAGCACCAGCAGGCCGAACGCCTGTGGCGCGATGCCGGCGCGCAGCGGAATGAGCGCAAGCGATGTGGCGCTCGATGGATCGTCCAGCCAGCCGGCGGCTTCCAGCCCCGGGTTGGCGCCGCAGTAGGGCCGGGTGAGCGAGGAGGCGAAGGCCTTCACATCGTCGCTGGCGCCCTGCGCAAACAGCTGGTCTTCAAACTCGGGCGCCACGCCCCAAACTTTGATGGCCACCTGCGGCACCATGAACTGGTTGGCGAGTTCGCGCACCGCCACCACCGGCAGATCGGTGGGCTCGCGGGTGAGCAAGAGAGCGCGGGTCCAGAGTTGCAGCTTGTCGGCGATGGTGGTGTTTTCGTGACCGTTGCGGATCATCTCGGCCGCTTTGAGCTCCAGCCCCTTGATCTTCTCGCGCAACATTTCGGCCTGACGCTCCTGCAGGCTCACCGCGCGGTGCCCGTGCGGACTGGTGAGCTGCACGGCGGCCAGCAGACTGGCATGGCGCTCGAAAAAGTCGGGTGTGTTGGCCAGGTAGTTGGCGATATCGTCTTCGGTGATGGGGGGGATGCTGTTGGGGTTCATGGGTGGTTTGGGTCGGGGCTGGGGTCAGCCGATGTCGGGGATGGTGATCTCACCTTCGAACACGGTGGTGGCCGGCCCGGTCATGAGGACGGCGTTGTCGTGGCGAGGGTTGTCCTGCCACTCGATCGTGAGCACACCGCCGTGGGTGTGCACGTCCACGCGCGCATCGAGCAATCCCAGGCGGACGCCCGCTACCACGGCAGCGCAGGCACCGGTGCCACAGGCCAGCGTCTCGCCCGCACCGCGCTCAAACACCCGCAGCTTCACTTGCGTGCGGCTGACCACCTGCATGAATCCGGCGTTGACACGCTGGGGAAAACGCTCGTGCCTCTCGATCATGGGACCCCAGGCCTGCACCGGCGCGGTCTTCACGTCGTCCACCAGCAGCACGGCATGCGGGTTGCCCATGGACAGCACGGCCACAGGCACGTCACCGGCGTAGGGCAGGGCCAGCGGCCAGCGCACGAAATTGCCCATGGCCTGGGATTGAAGGTCGTGCGCCAGGAAGGGCACGCGGTCCAGCGCGAACACGGGCGGGCCCATGTCCACCGTCACGCCTCCATCGGCGTGGGCATGCAGTTCCAGTTCGCCGTTGGAGACCCTCACGCGCAGGGGGTTGCGCTGGCTCAGGCCCTTGTCGTGCACGAACCGCACAAAGCAACGCGCGCCGTTGCCGCAGTGCTCCACCTCGCCACCATCGGCGTTGTGGATCACGTACTCGAAGTCCAGCCCAGGCTCCAGCGTTGCGCGAACGCTCAGGATCTGGTCGGCACCCACACCGAAGTGGCGGTCGGCGAGAAAGCGGTACTGGGCCGCCGACAGGCCCAGCCGTCCGCGCGTCTCGTCCAGCACGACGAAGTCGTTGCCGGCGCCCTGCATCTTGGTGAATCGAATGTGCATCGCTTGATTATCGGCGCTGGCCTTGTGCGGGCGCCACAAGCGCACGGGCTTCCCGCAAAATGCCGCCATGGTCAGACCCACCCAACTCCTGCATCCCCAACGTGCGCCCGCGCCATTGCGCTCGGCCGCCACCGTGCTTCTGCTGCGCGACAGCACCGACCCCGCCCGTCCCGGCATTGAGGTCCTGATGACGCGCCGGTCCATGACGGCCAGCTTTGCACCGGGCGCCTACGTGTTCCCGGGCGGCGGCATCGACGCGGCGGACGCGCAGGCCCACGGCATTGCCACGCGCCGCGGCACCCAGAGCGACCTGCACCTCACGCAGGCCATCGCGGCCATCCGGGAAAGCTTTGAAGAGCTCGGCGTGCTGCTGGCGCACCGCGCCGATGGCTCGCCGGTGGACGACAGCGACATCGCCAGGCTGGACCGTCAGGCCCCGTTCGCCGCGCAGTGCCAGGCCAACGGCCTCACGCTGGACGGCGCCAGCGTGTTCGTGCTGGCGCACTGGATCACCGACCGCGACTTGCCGCGCCGTTTCGACGTGCCCTTTCTCGTGGCCCGCATGCCCGAGGGTCAGGCACCGGTGGCCGACGAGACGGAGCAGTTCGAGCCGGTCTGGGTGCGTGCGGCCGATGCCCTGGCGCGCCACGAAGCGGGCAACTTCTTCATCATCTTTCCCACCATCCGCACGCTGGAGCGCCTGCGTGCCCATGCAACGGTGCAGGACGTGCTGGGCGCCTGCAGCCAGTCCCGCGCCGGGCTGCCCCAAGCGGGACTGCACCTCCTCGGGGGGCCTGGCGGAGCCAGTGGGGGGGGTCAGGTTTTCGACGAGCCCCTGTGGACCAGCTGCCCGCGCGCCGGCTTCACACGTGGTGCGGAATCGCGCCACATGGAACACGAGCCCCCCTTCGGCGAGCTCGCCCTGGTCTGCCCCGACGGTCAGATCGCGCACAGCCTGGACTGGCAGCACGAACAGCCGGTGCAACTGCTGAAGAACGTGCAACGGCTGACGGCGCCCAACCCGGGCTTCATGACCGGACCGGGCACCAACAGCTACGTGGTGGGTGATCCTGCCAGCGGCCATATCGTCATCGATCCAGGCCCGGACGATGCGCCCCACATCGAGAGGCTGTGGCGCGCCGCCGGGGGCCACATCCAGGCCATCGTCTGCACGCACTCACACCCCGACCACTCGCCCGGTGCCCCGCGGCTGCAGGCCTTGTGCGTGGCGGCCGGGCTGGAGAGGCCGCCGATTCTCGGCCTCCCCAGCGCGCCCACATCACGGGAAAACAGCCGTTTCACACCCGAGCGATCCCTGTTCGATGGCGAACACATCCAGCTGACGGGGCGATCGGGCGACAGGACCATCACGCACACTCTGGAGGTGGTGCACACCCCCGGCCATGCGGCCAACCACTTGTGCCTGGTCTTGATCGAGGATGGCCTGCTGTTCACGGGCGATCACATCCTCAATGGCAGCACCACCGTGATCGACCCACCCGACGGCAGCATGGGCGCCTACCTCGATTCGCTGGACAAGCTCGCCGACCGCTGTCGGCAGCACCAGGTCGAGTTCATTCTGCCCGCACACGGCTACGTGTTGGGTGATTGGCGGGCCAGCGAAGACAATCCCTCTGCACCCTTGGAGGGTGGCGCCTTGCAGGCCATTGCCCACCTCAAGGCGCACCGCCTGCAGCGCGAAGCCAAGGTCGCACGTGCCATGCAGGCATCGCCCGGGGGCTCGGCGGACGACTGGGTCCGACTGGCCTACGACGATGTGCCTGAACGGCTGTGGCCCGTGGCCAAACGTTCCCTGCTGGCGCATGTGGAGCGGCTGCAGAGTCTTGGTGGTTTCAACCTGTGAGTACACGCCATGCGAGTTGCAATCATGTCCGACGTGCACGGCAACTTTCTGGCCCTGCAGGCTGTGGTGGCCGATATCGAGCGTCGCGGCGGCGTGGACGAGGTGATCAACCTGGGCAACATGGTCAGCGGCCCCCTGCTGCCCTTGCAGACGGCCCATTTCCTGATGCGCCAGACCTGGCTGCAGATCGCCGGGAACCACGACCCCCAGGTGCTGGAGCTCGCAACGGATGTGCGCAGCACGTCGGATGCATTCGCGGCGGCAGAGCTCGACGAGCCATCGCGGTGGTGGCTGGCGGCCTTGCACGACTCACTCGACCCAAAGCTCCACGCGGGTGAACTGTGGGCAGATCGTCTGGGCGGGGATGTGGCCATGTGCCACGGCACGCCGCGCAGCACTGTGGAATACCTGCTGGAGACGGCCGACGGCGAGAACATCCGCACGGCCCTGCCCGCGGAGATTGCTGAGCGCCTGGGCGATCATGTTCCACCCCACATCCAGATGCTGGCGTGCGGTCACTCCCACGTGCCGCGGGTCGCGCGCCTCAAATCAGGCTTGCTGATCGTCAACCCGGGTGC
This sequence comes from Burkholderiales bacterium, assembly GCA_038327405.1. Classification (GTDB taxonomy): domain Bacteria; phylum Pseudomonadota; class Gammaproteobacteria; order Burkholderiales; family Burkholderiaceae_C; genus Hydrogenophaga. The sequence goes on from JBBQKZ010000071.1 coordinate 14,011, forward strand.
GGTGGGCATGCCGGCTTACGACGTCAGCCGGGCCCATCCCCTCTCCAGCTACCACCGGGTTGAGACCGGCAGCATAGACGCCCGGTATGCGGTGGCGGAGAAAGTGGACGGCGTCTGGCACGGGTCCCTGATGTCGGTGCCGTACGACGTCGAATCGACGGCGCAACTGGCCGTGAAGAACGGTCGGCACGACTGGGCCCATGCCCTGCGAACCGGCTACATGCCCAGGCTGCTCTGAAAGGCTGAAGGGGGCGCTGGCGACACGGTCAATGCGGCGGGCTTGAATCCGCGCCCGGCGTGCCCTGAGCCGGGGCGTGGCAGCCACACGAGTGGGTCTGAAGCAAGCTGCGGTCCGGCACCACCAGGCGCCCCGGCTCGCAGGCCAGCGCCCCAACGGCGGCCAAACGCTGCACCGCCGGCGCCAGCGCTTCGACCGACACTCCCAACAGAGGCGCCAGCGCCTTCTGGTCGATCGCCACGCCATGGCCGGGCAGACGGTCCAAGGCCGTGAGCAGCCAGCGTGAGAGGCGCTGCTCAAGATTGTGGTTCTGTTGACAGTAGGCAGTTTGCGAGATTTGCGACGCGAGTGAAAACAGATGACCGACCGCCGCTTTGACGACTTGCGTGGCCTTGGGCCCGCCGGTGTGCAGTGCTGTGATGGGCAGGCGCCAGGCCGATCCCGGGTGAACGACCACTGCCCGGCTGGTTTCCGGACCCGTGCCCATCAGCGCCGCCAACCCCAACACGCCGTCGTTGCCCACCAGTGCCACAGGCGCTTCGGAGCCAATGGCCGACGACTGCGTCAGAACCACCAGGGCGCTGGTCGGAAAGTGCACATGCAGAGCCGAAGCACCCTGCGGATGCAGTTCATGCCGAGCGGGCAATTCGACCTGTTCAAGCTGTTCGGTCCAGGGCAGATGGTCGCCCTGGGTCAGGGCGGCGAGCACTCGGTTGAAAGGATGATCGGCTGGCAATGGTTGCTCCCGCCCGCGGGCGTGCTTGGGTGCGGGGCCGACATGACCGGGCGAGCGACAGTGTAGGGGAAAAGGCCTGTTTTACTGTTCGATACCGAACACATGAACCCCTATCAAGGCAAGGAGCTCTCCCATGAATGAACGCCCGACGCAGCCAATGAACCGCGCAGCTGGCTGAAAATAGCGGGTGGCAGCGGACTCGCCACTTACACTTCTCGTGCGCATGCTCACACCTGTACCGTCCATACGGCCATCTGGCCTTGAAACTCCCGTCGACGCGTTGAACCATGAAACATGAACGGGAGCCCCATTGACCCTCACGCACAATGGCTTGGTGGCCCAACTGGCCACCGACGATCAGCGGCTGCTTGAGCGTCGCTGCAAACCTGTGGAACTGCAGACGGGCGACATTCTGGCTGCACCTCACATGCCCAATGGCCATGTGCACTTCCTGACCAGCGCCTGCGTGGCCCTGGTGGTGCGGCACAGCGACGGCAGCGGTCTGGCCGTGGGACTGGCGGGTCAGGAAGGTGCCGTGGGACTTCAGCATGCCCTGGGTCTTGGGTCGGGCAACCTCACGCTGCATGTGCAGCGCGGAGGCAAGGCATTCCGCGCCGACGGCGAGTCGATCCAGCGGCTCGTCGCGCGGCGCACCCACCTGCTGCGCGCCTTCGCCATCTACCTGTGGAGTTTTTCCCAGGAAGTCGCGTCCCTGGCGGCCGCCTCGCAGACGCACGACATCAAGGCCCGCCTGGCAAACTGGATCCTGCTGAGCCACGCCCGCAATGGACACGAAGAGCTCTACCTCACCCACGCCCACCTGGCCGACATGCTCGGTGTGCGGCGCGCGGGTGTGACGCTGGCCGCTGTCGAGCTCAAGGAGGCCGGCTTGGTGGACTACCAGCGTGGGCGCATCCACATCCTCGACATGGACGGCTTGAGGGCCGTGGCCAAGCGGCCCTCGCTGAGCAACGGCCTGCCGCGGGTCTGAAAAATAAGTGTGAAGCGCGCCGTTACGCCGGATTCTGTGCATCCGGAACCTTCTTGCGAAGGCCCGGATGTGACCGCCATTCATCTGGGCCGGGGGTCGCCCACCCAGCTCGGTGCTACCTACCCGCCAACTCGCCTTGCGGAACCACAAGGATCCACAACACGGCGAACCGTGTCGCCTCAGGCTGGCCTATTTGGTATTGCTGCGCGTAGAGATTGCCCGTTTCACCCGCACTGAAGCGGCTCGTCTCTGTTGCTCTGATCCTCACCTTGGGGCCTTGCGGCCTTTCGGTGGAGAGGTGTTACCTCCTACGCTGTCCTGTGCAGTCCGGACGTTCCTCCAGCACCCCCTTTCGGGTCCTCTTTCGAGGCAGTGCCAGCGACGGCCTGGCGCGCTTCACGCCGCTATTATCGGTGCTGACCCATCTGCTTGATAAACACAAGCCTGCTTCCATGATCCGACTCTCTGAACTCAAACTTCCCCTGGCCGACGTGCCGACCGAGCACCGCCGCGCCGCCGACGCCCCCACCGAAACCGAGCTCGACCGCGAGCCACCACCGCACCCAGTGGACGCGCTGATGCAACGGGCAGCCACCGCGCTCGCTGTGCCCGCTTCAGCGATCGCCCACCTGCACGTCTTCAAACGCAGCTTCGACGCACGCAAGGCCGATCTGCTCGCTGTCTACATCGTCGACGTGACGCTGGTCGATCCCGCCCAGGAGACCCTTTTGCTGGCGCAACACGCGGGCAAGCCCCACATACAGCCCACGCCCGATATGGCCTGGCACCCGCCCGGCCAGGCGCCCGCCGGCTGGCCGGCCGACGAGAGCGAGCGCCCGGTGGTGGTGGGCCTGGGGCCCTGCGGCCTGTTCACCGCGCTCGCACTGGCGCAAATGGGTTTCAAGCCCATCGTGCTGGAGCGCGGCAAACCGGTGCGTGAACGCACCAAAGACACCTGGGGCCTGTGGCGCAAACACGTGCTCAACCCCGAGAGCAACGTGCAGTACGGTGAAGGCGGCGCGGGTCTGTTTTCCGACGGCAAGCTCTACAGCCAGATCAAGGACCCACGCTTTCTGGGCCGCAAGGTCATGCAGGAGTTTGTGGACGCCGGCGCTCCGAGCGAAATTCTCTACACCGCGCACCCGCACATCGGGACTTTCAAGCTGGTGCGTGTGGTCGAAGCCATGCGCGAAAAAATCATTGCGCTGGGCGGCGAGATCCGTTTTCAGCACCAGGTGTGCGGCCTCACCCTCGCACAAGGCGGCGGCGAGCAACGCATCGCGTCGCTGCGGGTGCGGCGTCTGGACAGCGGCGACACCGTCGACATGCCGGTGCAACGCGTGGTGTTCGCGCTGGGCCACAGCTCGCGAGACACCTTCGCGCAGTTGTGGGACGCGGGTGTGTTCATGGAAGCCAAGCCGTTTTCAGTGGGCTTTCGCATCGAGCACCCGCAGGGCGTGATCGACCGCGCGCGTTGGGGCCGCCACACTGGCCACCCGCTGCTGGGCGCGGCGGACTACAAGCTGGTGCACCACGCGAGAAACGGCCGCGCGGTCTACAGCTTCTGCATGTGCCCGGGCGGCATGGTGGTGGCGGCCACCTCGGAGCCCGGGCGCGTGGTCACCAACGGCATGAGCCAGTACTCGCGCAACGAGCGCAACGCCAACGCCGGCCTGGTGGTGGGCATCGAGCCGGTCGATTTCCCGCAATCGTTTCCCCAGGATGCACCGCTGTGGACCGCCGCTTTCGGCGAGCAGGACGGTGTGCGCTACGCCGACGAGGCGACCCAGCTCGCGGCCGAAGGCAAGACGCATCCCCTGGCCGGCATCGTGCTGCAGCGCGAACTGGAAGCACGCGCTTACCAGCTCGGCGGTGGCACCTACGAAGCCCCGGGGCAGCTGGTGGGTGACTTTGTCGCCAAGCGCCCGTCCAGCGCACTCGGCGAGGTCGTGCCGTCGTACCAGCCGGGCGTGAAGCTGGGCGATCTGGCGCCCGCCCTGCCCGCCTACGCCATTGAAGCCATGCGCGAAGCGCTGCCGGTGTTCGGCCGCAAGATCCGGGGCTACGACATGGCCGACGCGGTGCTTACCGGCGTGGAAACCCGCACCTCGGCGCCGCTGCGCATCACCCGTGGCGACGACTTTCAGAGCCTGAACACGCGCGGGCTGTACCCGGCGGGCGAAGGCGCGGGATACGCCGGCGGCATCCTCTCTGCCGGGGTGGATGGCCTCAAAGTGGCCGAGGCTCTGGTGCTCGATCTGTTGAAAACGCCAAAAGCCCGGCGCGAGAACGTGAAATCGCCCTCGGCGTGACGAATCTTTACACGCCGTGCATCTCGGATTGACTGCCTTGGCGCACACTTTCGGCGTTGTTATCTGGAGATCGCCATGAAATATCCCGTTCTGATCCCCGTCATGGGCTTGCTGGCGCTGGGCGCGAGCGCCGCGCATGCCCAGGAAGAACAAGGCCGCGTGCTCAGCAGCACGCCCGTGGTGCAGCAGGTGGCCGTGCCGCGCGAAGTGTGCAGCGACGAGCGCGTGACCTACCAGGGTCAGCCGTCGGGCGCGGGCGCTCTGCTCGGCGGCATTGCGGGCGGTGCCGCGGGCAACGCCATCGGCAACGGCAGCGGCAGGGCAGCAGCCACCGTGATCGGCCTCATCGGCGGCGCCATCATCGGCAACCGCGTTGAAGGCCCCGGCCAGCCCTACACCGAAAGCTACCGCCAGTGCGGCACGCAGACCTTCTACGAGAACCGCACTGTGGCCTACAACGTGATTTACGAGTACGCCGGGCGCCAGTACAACGTGCAGATGCCGCAGGACCCGGGTCCGACCATCCGTCTCAACGTGTCGCCCGCGGATGCCCTGCCGCCTCAAGGCTATGCCCCGCCGGTCTACAACAACGCCCCGATCTACCGCCCGCAGACCGAGTACTACCCATCCAACACC
>JBBQKZ010000072.1:0-18397 GCA_038327405.1 Burkholderiales bacterium
TCGGCCACGGCGTTGCGTCCGTAGGCGTGGTCGGGCCAGATCTCGTCGGCAAGAAACTCGTATTGCGCGCCCACCGAATCGGCCCTGCGCACCGCGTCACCACCCTCGACTTCCTGCAGGAACACCACATCGCTCTGCACGGCGCGCACCGCCTCGCGCAGCTCGTGCAACACGAACCGGGTGTTGAAAACGTCAAAGCCTTTGTGAATGTTGACCGTCAACACGCGCAGGGACCCCGGGATGGACGGCGCGCTCAAGCCTGGGTGTGGCGCGGCTGCGCTGGAGACAAGGTGGACATCCTTTGATGATGACCGAACGCGCAACCTGTGTCTGTTGGCTGGACCACAGACCGCCCGCTGGAACAGCCCGGCATCGGGGGCCAATGTCCATCGCGCCCAGAGCCTGCGCCCGGCACCGCAAGCACTGGCGCGGGGTGAACAGCACCGCCAAGATGCGTGTTCGCCGGTCCATCGGGGTCCGGACCATTTCATTGCAAGGAGCCCATTCAGCATGATCGACAACCACGCCGGCTTTCACTATCTGGGCTACATCGCCACACCACCGTTCGTGCTGTATGCGTTCACCGAGGGCGTTCTGGTGCATCCCCAGGCGCCGGTGCGCCTGCGCGGCGGCGCTGCGCCGCTCACGGCGGCCGACGTGGGATGGAACCCCAGGCGCCTGCTCCACACCGACCCGAACCAGCTCGGCGCGCCCATGGTGCCCGTGGGCAGCCCCCACTTTGACCCGGCGCACGACCGCGCCGCGGTGCATGCCCTGCTGGACCGCGCCGAACCCGCGCTGGCCTGGCGCGAAGGCGAGGTGGCGGGTGCCAACCAGTTGCGTTTCGTGGGGGCCCAGCGCGTCGATCCCCAGCAGCCCTTCAACCTGATCTTCAGTGAGGGCATCCTGATCCAGCACCACACCGATCCGGACATCGTGGGCTACCTCCCGTTCGGCCAGGGCATCAGCATCTTTCAGGCGCGCGCGAGCACCGATCTCGACGAGTTGCAGGCGCTGTTGCGGCAGAAGGGCCCGGACCAGCAGGAGCGCGTCGTGAGAGACATGATGCGCGGCTTTCTGGCGCTGGGCGCGCGCCAGCCCGTGACCGTGCTGCTGGACCGGAACCACCCCGACGGTCCGCGACTGTGGAACCTCGGCCCAGGGGCTCTGGACAAGTTCGACCCCGGCCTTGATCCGGCACTGGACGACGTGGCGGCGCTTCGCGCCGTGATGGGCGCACACCACGCCGCGCTGCGAACGCCGCAGCGCATTGAGTTCGGCCACCAGATCGACCAGCATTCGCGGTGGAACGCCCGCGATGCCATGGCCGTCATCAAGGCATCCATTTACCAACGGCCCGAGCGCGACCTGTCGGCGCGCACCTGCCACGGCGTGCTCATGCCTTTCATCGACAGTTTCCTGCAGCACCACCCTGAAATGCAGGCCGATCTGCTCGGCACCCGGCACGTGGAAACACCCTTTGCGGCGCTGCTGGAACAGATGCACGCCGACACCGCGATGGTGCGTCCCTTGCGCCTGTGGCTGACGGACAGCGCACTGCTGGCGTGGTTGCGCGACCTGGGTTTCCAGCAGCCCCGCTTCACACCCTTCCAGAAACCCGCCGTCTCCCGCGAAAGTCTGTGCCTGCGGCATGCACTGGTGCGCCTGCACCCTGCCGGCCGGCCACCGGGCGCGCATGCCACCCTGGTCTACATCGACCACATGTGCCACGCGCAACTGGACGGCCTGCAACTGGCCCCTGACGTTGCGGTGCAGCGCCTGAGCCAGCAGCACGACAGGCTGATCGATTTCATCGCCCTGTCGTGAGGCTGCGCCTGCGCATCAAGCCGTGAGCCTGGTGGCGGTGCCGCTCAGACCGCCGGGTCGAGCGTGAATTCGGCCACCGTGCCCACGCCCGGCTGGCTGCGCACGCGCACCTCGCCACCGTGGTGGCGCACGATGCGCTGCACCATGCTCAGGCCAATGCCCGTGCCAGCAAAGGCCGAGGTGGAGTGCATGCGCCGAAACGGCTGGAACAGGTGGCGTGCGTGCGCCATATCGAAGCCCGCGCCGTTGTCGGCCACGCGGTACCAGGTGCCGCGTCCGTCATCAAAACTGTCCACCCGGATGCGCGCCACCGATGCCCTCGCGGTGTATTTCCACGCGTTGTGCAGCAGGTTCTGCCAGACCTGCGCCACCAGGTCGGGATTGCCCTGCGCGTGGGGCAGCGGGTCGATCCGGATCTCTATGGTCCTGTCGGTCTCACCACCGCGCACCAGGGCCCAGGTGTCTTCGGCCAGCGCGCGCATGTCGATGCCGCGTCGCTGCAAGGGCGCCTGGTCGATCTGCGCCAGGTTGCTCAGCGCATCGATCATCGAGTTCATGCGCCGCGTGGCCTTGTCCACTTGGTCGCTGTATTCCAGCGCCTCTTCGGTGTGGCCTTGCTCCAGGCGTTCGCGCATGAGGCCCATGAAGCCCTGGATGGCCAGCAGCGGCGCGCGCAGGTCGTGCGCCACCGCGCGGGTGAATTCACGCACGCGTTCTTCGCCCGGCTCCAGGGGCGGCAGGGTGTCGGGCGCCTCGCTGCGCGCCTGCTCGTTCATGGCCTGCAGCGCCTGATAGCCCTCGCGGAACGCCGGGTCGGCCGCCATGCGCTCGGTCACGTCGCGCACGATGCACAGCACGATGGTGAGTGCACCCACGCGCATCTTGTCGGCGCTGATCAGGCAGGCGCGCTGCCGGCCATCGCTGCGCGTCACCATCACGGGCAGCGCGTCCAGCAGACCTTCCAGGTCGATCGCCCGCGCCATGCTTTTGAGGTTGTCCATGCCGATGTGGTGCGCCAGCGCCCGCAAGGGCTGCCCCACCACCTGGCCTTCGGGCAAACCGAGCAAAGCGGCCATCGCCGGGTTGGCGTCTTGCACCAGACCGCTGGCGTGGTCAACCACCAGCATGGGCTCGGGGTTGCGCTGGAAGGTGCGTTCCAGCAGTTCCTCGGAACGGTGCAGAGAACGCTCGGCCAGCTCACGCCCTGCACGCTCGCGGGCCACCGCAAGTCCGCGCTGGCGCAGCCCATACACGGCGAGCAGCAGCAACAGCGAACCACCCACCGCGAGCCGCCAGACCCAATGGCGTTGCTGTTCGAGATCGCGCTCCATGGCCAGTTGTTCGGCGCTGACGGGCTCGTCGTTGAGCCAGCGCGTGCGCAGCGCCGCCAGGGTGCCATTGGCCTCCAGGCGGTCGAGTGCACCCTGCAGGCGCTCGCGCAAGGCGTCCTGGTCGCGCACCACAGCCAGCGAGTAGGTTTGCAGGCGCAGGTTGCCCAGGGCCGCGACCATGCCCGGCACTTGCCCGCTCGCGATCACCGGATCGGCGTAGGAGCGGGGCAGCAAGGCCATGTCGGCAAAACCGAGCTGCACCGCCTGCAGCGCCGTCAAGGCATCGGGCGAGCGGATGAAAGGCCCGCTGATGCCCGAGAGCCACTTGCTCAGGCTCTCGCGCATGGGTTCGTGGTCCAGCACGGCGACGCGCGAGCCCTGCAGGTCTTGCAGCGCGCGAGGCGAAGGCTTGCCGTCTGGCAGGTACACCGCAAAGGCGGGCGCTGCATGGCCTTTGAGGAAGTGCGCGTAGGCGCGCCGTTCGGTGGTCTGCACCATCGCAATCACATCCACCCGCCCTGCCTTGAAGGCTTCCACCGTGGCCGGCCAGGGCTGCAGGCTGATGGAGACCTCCACGCCCAGCTCCCGCCCCAGGGCCCGCATCAACTCGATCTGGAAGCCTTCGGCCTGACCTTGGGCGTTGAGAGACTCAAAGGGTGCAAACGCAGCGTCGCCGCCATAGCGCAGCGTGGTCGGCGCCTGCGCCTGCGCACCGGAACACACCAGACCCCAGGCCACCAGCAGCGCGCCACACCATGGCCCGGCGAGGCGGCCGGGCCATGGTGTGTCCCCCTTCAGAAATCGTTTCGCGTGTGTGGGTCGCGGCATGCTGGTTCGCAAGGGTGGGTGCCCCGTCCCCTGCGGACGACACCTTTGCTTACGTTGCCACAAAACCGCGCTGCGCAGGTGTCTGGCGTGCGGCAGGCCGCTCCACTTGTCGGATACCCCCCACAAGCCGGGGCGGCAAGGCCGATTCAGGCCTTCAGCGCAAAGCCCGCAATCTGCTTGTAGTTGTCTGAAATGGCGCGCAGTTCGTCCTGGCTGATCAGCGCGTCGATGTTGTCGAAGGGCTGGCCGCCGCTGAGTTCGTCGGCCTTCATGATGATGAAGTCTGGCGGCAGGGTGCGGTTGGTCTGCACCACGCGGGCGGTGGCGGGCAGGCGGGCGGCCTGGTAACGCTGCAAGGCGGCGCGCAGGTCGCCGTCGGCGGTCTGTTCCAGGGCGATTTCGTCGGCCAGCGTGCGCGCGTCGATCAGCGCCTGGGCCGAACCGTTGGAGCCGCGCGGATACATGGGGTGGGCGGCGTCGCCCATGAGGGTGACGCGCTCGAAGCTCCAGCGCGGCAGCGCGTCCTTGTCGACCATGGGGTACTCGAACACGTGTTCGGCGGCGCCGATGAGCGCGGGCACGTCGAGCCAGTCGAACGTCCAGTCGGCAAAAGTCGGCAGGAAGTCCTCGGCCCGCCCGGGGCGGTTCCAGTCGTTCATGCGCGCTTCGCTGTCGCGGATTTCGGCCACCCAGTTGATGAGCTGGTTGCCCTGGCCGTCCACGTTGTCCACGATGGGGTAGATCACCATCTTGCCGGTGTCGATGGAGCCGACGCGGATGTAGCTCTTGCCGTCCAGGATAGGCTTGTGCACGGTGGTTCCGCGCCAGGTGTTGATGCCGGCAAAACACACCTGGTCGTCGGGGTAGAAGTGTTTGCGAATGGCCGAATTCACGCCGTCGCAGGCCACCACCCAGGCCGCTCGCACCGGTGCGAGCGGACCCTGGGCGTTGTCGGCAAAAGTGAGCGTGACACCGTCGCCGTCCTGCGCCAGGCCGGTGCAGCGAAAACCGGTGTGCACATGCTGCGGGCCCAGGCGCTCAAGCGCCGCTTCAAACAGGATGCGGTGCAGCTTGCCGCGGTGGATGCCGAGCTCGGGCACCGCGTAACCCGCGTGGCGCCCGCGTGCTTCGCCGTACACGCGCTGGCCGAAGCGGTTGAAGAACACGCTCTCGCGGTTCTCGATGCCCACCGCCTCCAGCTGGGGCAGCAGGCCCAGCGCGGTGAGTTCTTCCATGGCGTGCGGCAGCAGCGTGATGCCCACGCCCAGTTCCTTGACATCGGCCACGCTCTCGTACACATCGCAGGCAATGCCGCGCTTGTGCAGCGCCAGCGCAAAGGCCAGCCCGGCAATGCCGCCACCCACCACCGCGATCGCGGTTTGTTCGGCCATGCTCACTCCGGTTTGATGTTCTGGGCCTTGATGAGAGCGGCCCAACGCTCGGCGTCTTTCTGCACCAGTTGGCCGAAGGCCTCGGGCGTGCCTGTGCTCGGGTCCATGCCCTGGCCTGAAAACGCCTTCTTCACGTCGTCGCTGGCCAGGATGTCGTTGATCTCGCGGTTGAACGTGGCCACCATGGCCGGGGCCATGCCTTTGGGTGCGAAAACGCCGTACCACATGTCCACGTTCACCTCACCGGTGCGCGACTCGGTGAGGGTGGGCACGTCGGGCAGCAGCGGGTGGCGCTTGTCGCTGCCGATGGCCAGCGCCACCAGGCGCCCGCTGCGGACCTGCGGCAGCGCCACGTGGATGGGCAGGAACATCGCGTCCACCTGGCCGCCGATCATGTCGGTGAGGGCCGGGCCGGTGCCGCGGTAGGGAATGTGGGTGATGAAGCTCTTGCTGGTGTTCTTGAACAGCTCCATGGACAAATGGTGCGGCGTGCCCACGCCGGGCGAGGCGTAGTTGAGCTTGCCGGGTGCCTTGCGCGCGGCCTCCACCAGATCGGCGGCGGTCTTGAAGCCGCTCCTGGGGTGGGTCACCAGCATCAGCTGGCCCCAGCTGGTCAGGCTCACCGGGGTGAGATCGCGCAGCGGGTCGAAGGTGGCGGCGGGGTACAGGCTGCGGTTCATCACCAGCGTGTTCACGCTCACCAGCAAGGTGTTGCCGTCGGGGGCGGCGCGCACCACGGCTTCGGTGCCGATGTTGCCCGAGGCACCGGCCCGGTTGTCCACCACCACCGGGCGTTTGAGCCGTTCGGAGAGCTTGGGGCCGATGGTGCGCGCGATCAGGTCGATGCCGGTGCCAGGGGTGAAGGGCACGATGAGACGCAGCGGCGCGTCCGACGTCTGGGCCTGGGCCAGGCCGGTGCTGGCGAGCACGGCAAGCGCCAGCAGGCTGCGGCGGGTACGCGCGGCCAGGGGCTGGCAAAAATCCGCGGCGAAGTGGGTCAAACGGTTCATGTCATGTCTCCTATCGTTAGCATGCGAACCATTATGAAAGTGACAGGCGGTGGTGCACCATTCGTAGAATCCCGAGTTTTCGAGCATCACATGACCCTGAAAGACCTCTACCAGCGCCCGGGCTTCCTGCTGCGCCGCACCCATCAGATCTCGGCGGCGGTGTTCGAGAACGCCTGCGCCAGCGTGGGGCTCACGCCGGCACAGTACGGCGTGCTCACCGTGCTGTCCAGCGAACCGGGGCTGGACCAGACCCGGCTGGCCCGCGCACTGGCCTTCGACAAGGTCACCGTCATGCGGGTGTGCAAGGGGCTGGAGGAGCGCGGGCTGATCGAGCGGCGCATGTCCGAACACAGCCGCCGCCAGATGGCCGTGGTGCTCACCCCCGCCGGCAAGAAGCTGCTGCAGCAGGCGCGTGGACCAGCCGAACAGGCTTACCAGCGGCTGCTCTCGCCCTTGACGATTCCGCAGCGCCACCAGCTGATCGAGATTCTTGAAGCACTGACCCAGGGCCTGGCCGACGATGCCCGCGCGCCCTTTGTGCCACTGCTGCCGGCAGAACCTGCCTCCGCGCCCGACGCGCCTGCGGCCAAGTCCAGGCCCCGTGCACCCCGCACCAAGACGGGGCAGGTTCCGGCGGCCAAACGCCGCTGATCCACCCCGCACCAACTGCTTTTGGTGCAGGTCTGGCGCCAAAGCGCCGCACAAGGCGCCTGCAGGCCTGGCACGCTTTCTGCTGCTGAACAAGGCGCAAGAAGAGCGATCCAGGGTCCGCCCGACCATCTGCTCAGCACTCAGGTGCACTAGGGTTCCGACCGCGTTCGCGTGGTGTCTGGTCCGAGAGTGTGCCGGCCTCATCGCAGGCTCCACGGAGGGACAAAAGCCCGGGAGAACGATCCAACGATCGCTTCTTCCTGCACGTCCTTTCAACCCACGGAGCCCTCTGATGAAAACCTCTGCCCCCACCCTGTCCAGCCGGCGCAACCACTTCTTCAAGCCGGCCCTGGGCCTGGCCCTCTCGCTGGCCGCCTTTTCCTCGTTCGCCCAGGCGCCCGCCCAGATGAAGATTGCCACCGTGGTGTGGATCGGCTACGGCCCGTTCTACGTGGCCGAGGCGCTGGACCTCTACAAAAAATACAACCTCAAGGTCTCGCTGCAGGTCTTCAACGACCCAGCGCTGATTCCCGCGGCCATTGCCTCGGGCGCGGTCGACGGCGGCATGCTGACCTACGACCAGGTGGTGGGCCAGGTGGCGGCGGGCCGCAACATGAAGGTGGTCATGCCCATCGACTATTCGAACGGTGGCGACGCCATCGTGGCCGACAGCAGCATCACCAAGGTGGCCGACTTCAAGGGCAAGAAGATCGGCTACAACCCGCTCTCGCCCAGCGACTTCCTCCTCTCCTATGCGCTCAAGACCGCCGGCATGACCGAGAAGGACATCACCCCGGTGAGCATGACGCCCGAAGCCGTGCCCGCCGCCATGGCCTCCGGCCAGCTGCCCATCGGCGTGACGTACGAGCCCAGCCTGTCGCAAATCCTTGGACAGGGCGGCGGCAAGAAATTCAAGGTGGTGTTCTCCTCCAAGAACGCGCCCGGCCTGATCGCCGACGTGCTGGTGTTCGACGACAAGGTCATCAAGGCCAAGCCGGCGCAGATCACCGGCGTGATGCAGGCGTATCTGGACGGACTGGCCTACATGAAAGCCAAGCCCGCCGAAGCGCACAAGATCATCGGCAAGTTCATGGGCGTGTCGGCCGCCGAGGTGAAGGAACAACTCACCGGCGTCTACAACATCCCCGTGGCCGAGATGCCCAAGGCCTTCATGAAGGCCAAGGAAACGACCTCGTACTACGCCAGCGGCGAAATCATTGGTGAACTGCTCAAGGCCAAGGGCCAGATCACCACGATCCCGGCGATCGAAGCCACCTTCGACGCCAGCCTGGTCAAGGGCCTGAAGTAATCCCACGGTTGGCTGCACCGGTGCCCGGACGGGCGTCGGTGTGGTGCTGACGGCGTTTTCCCATTGAAGGCATTTCCATGAAACCGGTTTTCCGATACGAGGACGGCGTGTGGCCGAACGTTGCCGCCATCAGCTTCACCGTTCTGGGCTGGCCAGCAGGTATCGCCCTGCTCGGGCAGGCGAGCTGGCTCCTGAACGCACTGGGCGTGCTGCTGGTGGCGCAGACGCTGGTCTGGTCGGCCTACTTCATCCACGAGTTCGCGCACAACGCCATCTTTCGCACGCCGCAGGCCAACGAGCGCTGGGGCACCGTCATGAGCTGGATCAACGGCAGCTGCTACGCGAGCTTTGCCGACATGCGCCGCAAGCACATGCGCCACCACGTGGAGCGTGCCGATGTGATCACCTTCGACGCGCAGGCCTTCCTGCGCGCCCACCCCGTTGTGCGCAGCGTGGTGCTGGCGCTGGAGTGGGCCCACTTCCCGGCGGTGGAGTTCGTCATGCGAGGCTACGTGATCGCCCTGCCCTTCATGAGCGAACAGAAAAAAGACGCACGCGCCCGCGTGGTCGCCACCGCGCTGGTGCGCATCACTGCGCTCGCGCTGCTGGGCTGGTGGTCGCTCAAGGCGCTCGCCTTGTACTTCGTGGCTTTCCTGATCTTCATCACGGTGCTGCGCTTTGCCGATTGTTTCCAGCACACCTACGACGCCTACCCCATCCTGGACGACACGCCGATCCCCAAAGACAAACTGCGCGACCGCGCCTACGAACAGGCCAACACCTACAGCGACGTGGTGAGCCTCGACGCGAAGTGGTTCAACCTGATCTGGCTCAACTTCGGTTTCCACAACGCGCACCACGAACGCCCCACCGCGCCTTGGTACCGCCTGCCCGCGTTTCACCGCGAGCTCTACGCCGACAGCTACCCACAGGTGATCACCGTGGGTGAGCTGCTCAGGAGCTTCCACGTCAACCGCGTCAAGCGGGTGCTCGCCAGCAACTACGGGGTGGTGCAACCGCCCGGCACACCGGGCCGCGCCGACGGTTTCGTCGGCGCCGTGGGTGTGTCGTTCCTCACCGCTGTTTGACATGTCCACCGACCACGGCCTGCAGGGCAAGACCGTGCTGATCACGGGTGCTGCCGGCGGCATTGGCCAGGCGCTGGCGCGGGCCTTTGCGGCGCAGGGGGTGCGGCTGATGCTGCTGGACCGCACGGGCACCGGTTTGTCTTCCTTGGCCAGCGCGCTGGGTGCCACGGCGGTCGAGTGCGACCTCGGCGATGCCCGACAAGTGGCAGCCGTGGCCAACCAGGTGCGCGAAGCCTGGGGCCAGCTCGACGTGCTGGTCAACAACGCCGGCACCGAATACCCCACGCCGCTGGCCGACACCGCACCCGAATCCATGACCCGCTGGGCCGGCCTGCTCGACAACAACGTCACCTCCATGGTGCGGCTCACGCAGGCGCTGCTGCCTTTGCTGCCGCGCGGCGCGAGTGTCATCAACCAATCGTCCATCTGGGGCCGCATCGGTGTGGCCGGCTTCTCGGCCTACGCGGCCAGCAAACACGCGGTGGTGGGCCTCACGCGTTCGCTCGCGCTGGAGCTCGGGTCCCGCGGCATCCGCGTGAACGCGGTCTGCCCCGGCTGGATCCGCACCGAGGCCGCGATGCGATCACTCACCGCCATGGCACAGGAAGAAGGCCGCAGCGAGGCCGAGGTGGAACGCGAGATCCTGGCGCGCCAGGCCGTCCCCGAGATGCTCACACCCGCCGACATCGCCGGCGTTTTCCTGTTCCTGGCCAGCAGCGAATCCCGATCGCTCACCGGCCAATGTCTCGTGTCCAGCCACGGTGAGGTGATGGCATGAGCGTTTCTCTTTCACTCGCGGGCCAGACAGCGCTCGTCACCGGTGCGGCCACCGGCATCGGCAGAGCCACGGCGCTGCTGTTCGCCCAGGCCGGTGCGCGTGTGGTGGTGAACCACTGGAACCAGCCGGCCGACGCGGCCGCCGTGGTGCAAGCCATCAAGACCGCCGGCGGCCAGGCTGTGGCCATCAGCGCCGATGTGAGCAGCCCCACCGATGTGAAGCGGCTGGTCGACGAAGCGCTGCACACCGTGGGCGACATCCATGTGCTGGTGAACAACGCGGGCATCCTGCAGGAGAAACCTTTTCTCGATACCACCGACGACGACTGGCAGCGCATGATCGGCACCGACCTCGGCTCGGTGTTCCTGATGTGCCGCGCCGTGTTGCCCGGCATGCTGGCGCAGGGCCGTGGCGTGATCATCAACATCGCCTCCGATCTCGGTATGACCGGACGCGCCCAGTTCGCGCCCTACTGCACCGCCAAGGCCGGCGTGATCGGCTTGACCAAATCGCTGGCCCAGGAGTTCGCACCCGCCATCCGCATCAACGCCATCGCCCCGGGCGCTGTGGCCACCGCGATGGTGTCGCTGGAGCAAATGAGCCCGGAGTGGATGGAGAAGGAACTCGACATTCCGCTGCACCGCCTGGGTGAGCCGCAGGAAATCGCGGCCACCGCGCTTTTCCTCGCCAGCGACCTCTCACGCTTCTACTGCGGCCAGGTGTTGGGGCCCAATGGGGGCTCCGTCATGCCCTGATCGCCCGCCATGTCCTTGCTCACCCACCCATCCAACCGCCTCGCCACCGGCGTGCTGCTGTTCTCGGCAACGCTCTGGGGCCTGTCGTGGATGCCGCTCAAATGGTTCATTGCACAGGGCCTCACCGGACCCATGGTGTCGCTGCTGTCGTACGGCGTGGTGGGCCTGTTCAGCTGCGTTTTCATCTGGCGCCAGCGTGCCGCCTGGCGCCCGCAGTGGGGCCTGCTGCTCGCACTGGCCTTGGTGGGCGGCTGGGCCAACACCTCGTTTGTGAACGCGCTGATGCTGGGCGATGTGGTGCGGGTGATGTTCCTTTTCTATTTGTCGCCGGTGTGGTCGGTGCTGGGCGGCTGGCTGTTTTTGAAAGAGCGCATTCCACCGCTGCGCTGGGCGGCGGTGGTGATGGCGCTCACCGGCCTGTGGCTCTTCCTCGGGGGCACCGGCGGCATGGACATGGCCTTCACCTTCGTCGATTTCCTCGCGCTCTCAGCCGGCTTCTGCTTCGCGGCCAACAATGTGATCGCTCGCGCCGCTCAACAGGTGCCGATGGTGAGCAAGACCTTCGCGGTGTTCGCGGGCTGTGGTGTCATCTCCTTGCTGGCCACCAGCGCACTCGGCCACAGCGTGCCCACCCAGATGGGCATCGGTGTGTGGATCGCGGTGCTGGCCTACGGTTTTGTCTGGCTGCTGCTGGCCACCGCCACCTGGCAGTTCGGCGTGACCCACATCGAAAGCAGCAAGGCGGGTGTCATCCTGCTGGCCGAACTGGTGGTGGCCGTGTTGACCGCCGTGTGGTTCGGCAACGAATCCATGACCGGCCTGGAGTGGGCCGGTGGTGCGCTGATCACCCTGGCCGCTTTTGTTGAAGCCATCGACACCTCGCCCACACCCCAAGCCCAAGGAACCTGAATGAACACCACCGTGTGGATGAATGAACTCTCGTGGGTGGACTACCAGTCGCGTGTGCGGGGCGACCAGCCACCCGTGCTGCTGCCCGTGGGCGCGCTCGAACAACACGGCCCGCACCTGCCGCTGGGCACCGACGGCCTGCTGTCGAGTGCCGTGGCGGCCGACACCGCTGCGCTCGTGGGTGGGCTGGTGGCGCCCACGCTGTCGTACGGCTACAAGTCGCAGCCCAAGTGCGGTGGTGGCCAGCACTTCTGCGGCACCACCAGCGTGGACGCGGCCACGCTGGTCGGCCAGGTGCGCGATGCGGTGCGTGAATTCGCGCGCCACGGCTTGACGAAGCTCGTCATCGTGAACGGCCACTACGAGAACCAGTGGTTCCTGATCGAAGGCATCGACCTCGGCCTGCGCGACGCCAAGGCCGCCGACCCGGCGAACCGGCTGCAGGTGATGCGCCTGGAGTACTGGGACTTCATGACACCCGACACCCTGGGCGATGTGTTCCCCGACGGTTTCCCTGGCTTCGCGCTGGAGCACGCGGCCGTGCTGGAGACCTCGATGATGTTGCACTACCACCCGCATCTGGTGCGCATGGACCTCTTGCCCGACGACGGACCGGCCGATTTCCCGCCCTACGACATGTACCCGCCGCGCACCGACTGGGTGCCGGCCTCCGGCGTGCTTTCGTCGGCCAAAGGATCGGACGCCGTCAAGGGCAAGTTGCTGGCCGACGAGGTGGCGCGGCGCATGGCCGAGGCCATCACCACCGGCTTCACCCGGCCCGACGGCGTATGAGCATGGACTCCGCGTCCGACCCCAGCCGCACCGCCTTGCTGGTGATCGACCTGCAGCGCGACTTCTGCAGCCCCGGCGGCTACGCCAACCAGGCCGGCATCGACATCGCCCCCATGCAGGCAGTGGTGGTCAACGCCGTGCGGCTGCTCAAGGCCGCTCGCGCGGCAGGCCTGCTGGTGGTGCACACGCGCGAAGGCCACCTGAGCGATTTGAGCGACTGCCCCGCCACCAAGCTGCAGCGCAGCGTGGACGCGGGCGCGCCCATCGGCAGCCTGGGCCCACTCGGGCGCTTGCTGGTGCGCGGCGAACAAGGCCACGACTTCGTGGACGCGGTGCGGCCCCTGAGCGGCGAAGAGGTGATCGACAAACCCGGCTACGGCGCTTTCCACCAGACGCGGCTCTCACGGGTACTCTCTGATCGCGGCATCGAACAGCTGATCGTCTGCGGCGTGACCACCGAGGTGTGTGTGCACTCCACGCTGCGCGAAGCGGTGGACCGGGGTTTCCTTTGCACCACCGTGAGCGACGCCACCGCTGCGAGCACCCCTGCGCTGCAGGCCCCTGCGCTGGCGATGATCGGCGTTGAAGGTGGCATCTTCGGCCAGGTGCGCAGCACGGACGACGTGGTGGCGTCTCTGCAAGGCCTGCCCGCCGCAGAACCCGACCAGCTGAACACCCACGTGAACACCTGGGTGAAAGCCTTCACCGGAGCCTGACACCATGACCCAGGCACTTCGCATCTGGCCGCTGCTCACAGCCACCCACCGCTACGACAAGACCATCTCCACTTACAACCGGGGCCACGGCCAGACCATCGAGGCCCCCATCCTGGCTTATTTGATCGAGACGAAGAACGGCCGCATCCTGTACGACGTGGGCTGCGACCACGGCAAGATCCACACGCCCGTGCTGAGGGACCGCCACTACAACCCCGCCAGTTTCGAGATGGGCGCGCCCGACATGCAGGACGAGCACCGCATCCCGAACCACCTGGCACGCCTGGGGCTGAGCGCGAAGGACGTGGACGTGATCTTCATCGGTCACCTGCACTTCGACCACGCCGGTGGACTGAAGGAATTGAAACGCTGCGGCTGCGGTGCCGAAATCCACCTGCAGCGCGACGAATGGAACGCGGCCTGCAGCGGCCTGGACGGCGCGGTGTTCGAAGATGATCTGCTCGACGACGAGGGCTGGGCCTTCCAGTTCTGCCTGAAGCACGGCGAGTACAGCGTGTTGCCTGGTGTGCAGGCCGTGACCACGCCAGGCCACACCGCCGGCCACATGTCCATGTTGATCGAGCTGCCCACGGGCGCACCGGTGCTGCTGGCGGGCGACGCCGCCGACCTGCAGGAAAACATCGACGACGAGGTGGCGCCCGGCACGCTGTGGCAGGGCCGCGAACAACAAGCCATCGACAGCATCCGCAAGCTCAAGGCGCTGGCCATTGAGACCGGCGCCCAACTCTGGCCCAACCACGACATGGCCTTCTACCGCAGCCTTCCGGCTTTCCCGAACGCCGTGACATGACCATTCCTGATCGCTACCACGGCGTCTGGCAACGCACCCTGCTGGAGACCCCCACCGAGCGCGACACCACCACCTGGGTGCGCTGGCTGCAGACCGGCCTGTGGCACGGCGACCTGCGCGTGCACGCCACGGCCAACCGCAACACGGTCGCAGGCCGCGCGGAACTGCAGGGCTTCGGCGGCACCACGCTCATCACGCAGCCAGACCCGGCGCAACCCGAGGTCTGCACCTGGCAGCGCCAGATCGACCTGCAGCCGCCGCGCAGCACACCCGACGCCGGCCACATGGTGTTCGCGTCGCCGGATGTCGTGCACGAGACCGGCATCCACGGCACCTACTTCGAGGTGTGGGAACGCCTGCCGGGCTCGTTGGGCACACGCATCGCACTGGCCGCGCTCGACGACCAAGGCGCACCCACGCCGGAACGCCTGCTGGTGTCGGGGCGCTACCTCATGCACCTGCGCCCGCGCCGCACCGCCTGGCCCGCCGACACCGCGCCCGACGACACGCTGGCCGCAGTGGTGGCGCGTCATCCGGGGCAGGCCGAGGACCTGCTGGACTTTGACATCGGCTTCGGCACGCTGGAACACGGTGTGTGGACCATCGAGCGCGCCACCGAGCCCGAAAGGGAAGGCCGCGTGCACACGTTTGCCATGCAGCGCACGAGCCAGTCGGAGGCCACGGTGAAGAGCCCTCTTCTGCCCGTGTTTTGGCAAGTGCTGGAGTGGCACGCACCCGACTGAAGCGCGCCCACGCACCGCTGCCGTGCACCCGGCGGCACATGCACCGGCTTCGCAGCCGGTGGTGTGAACGCGTCTGCACAAACGGACCTCCGTGGTCTTTTGATGGGCATGCAACTTGCGCACAAGGTGAGGCGCTCAACCCCGCTTCCCTTCAACTCTCAGGAGCTTCACCATGCCAACCACCCTCCCTCTCTCTCGCCGCGGCGTGCTCGCCGCCCTGCTGCTACCGATCGCGCTGTGGGCTACCACCGGGCATACCGCCAACCTCGACGAGATCAAGAAGCGCGGCTACATGACCGTGGTCACCGAAGACGACTTCCGCCCGTTTGAATTTGTGAAAGACGGCAAGCCCACCGGCTTCAACAACGAGATGGTCGACGCGCTGCGCAAGTACGCACCCTTCGAGATCCGCCAGGAGATCCTGCCCTGGCCCGGCATCCTCGCAGGTGTGGCCACCGGCAAGTACGACATCGCCATCACCGCCGTGCTCATGACCAAGGAGCGCACGCAATCCCTCGACTTCACCAGCCCCATTGCCGACGCCACGCACTACTACGTCAAACGCAAGGACGACAGCAGCATCAAGAGCATCAAGGACCTCAACGGCAAGACGGTGGGTGTGCAGACCGGCAGCGCGTTCCTGAGCCGCTTGCCCGAGCTGCAGGCCATGCTGGCCAAGGAAGGCGGGAAGCTGGGCAAGATCGTGGAGTACGCGTCGTACCCAGAGGCCTACCAGGACCTCGCGCTCAAGCGCACCGACTTCGTGGTCAACACCGTCATCAACCTCAAGGCGCTGGTGGCGGAGCGGCCGAACGTGTTCGAACTCGGTCAGCCGGTCTCGGGCAACTCGTACCCTGCCTGGGCGGTGAAGAAAGGCAACACCGACCTGCTGAAGTTCATGAACGAATTCATTGCCGCGCAAAAGGCCAACGGCACGATGCCGGCGCTGCAGAAGAAGTGGTTCGGCGAAGCGTTCACGCTGCCGGTGAGCTACACCCCCGAGCAGTGAAGCCTTTCAGCGCATGACCCACGCCGATGTCCTGTCGATCTTCAGCGGTGCGCTGACCACGATGCTGCTGTCGATTGCCGGCATCGCGCTGGGCCTGCCCTTCGGCCTGGGCCTGGCGCTGGCGCGCTGGGCACGCGTGCCGGTACTCAACCAAATGGTAGCGGTGTACGTGAGCCTGCTGCGCGCCACACCGCTCATCACGCTGGTGCTGCTGATCTTTTTTGCCTTGCCCACGGCGGGCGTTTCGGTGGGCCCGGTGACCGCCGGGCTGATCGCGCTGGTGCTCAATACCGCCGCGTTCAACTGTGAGGTGTGGCGCGCTGCGCTGATGGATCTGCCCAAAGACCAGATCGAGGCGGCGCAGTCGGTGGGCATGGGCCAGACCCTGCGCTTTCGCCGCATCGTGCTGCCGCAGGTGTGGCGTACCGCCCTGCCAGGCCTCATCAACGAAATGTCCCAACTCGTCAAGCTCACCCCCGTGCTCGCGGTGGTGGGCGTGGTCGACATCACCCGCGCGGCCGTGCGCATCGGCGCGCAGACCTACGAGCCGCTGCCGCCCTTTCTGGTGGCACTCGGCATCTACATCCCCATCGTGTACGCGCTGGTGAGCGTGCAGCGCTGGGTGGAGCGGCGCACGGCGCTGCGCGAGGCCGTCGCATGATGCGCGACTTCGCCACCGTGTGGTCGGAGCGCGGGCTGCTGCTCTCGGGCCTGGGCAACACCGTGCTGCTCTCGGTGCTGGCGGGTGTGGTCGCGCTGGTGCTGGGCGCTCTGCTCTCCACACTGCTGATGTCGCCGCGCAAGGTGCTCTGCCTTCCCGCGAAGTGGCTGGTGGACCTGGCGCGCTGCACGCCCTTTTTGCTGTTCGCCTACATCGTCTACTACGGCCTGCCTTCGCTGGGCCTGCAGTTCGACGCCTGGAGTGCGGGCCTGTTTGCGCTCACCACGTACCACGCGGCTTACATGGCCGAAATCCTGCGCGCGGCCTGGGCCACGCAGCCGCGTGCGCCCATTGAAGCTGGCGTGGCCTTCGGCTACAGCGGCCTGGGCCTGTTCCGGCGCATCGTGTTGCCGCCGCTGGCGCTCTCCAGCGCACCGGTGCTGGGCAACCAGCTGATCCAGATCATCAAGGACAGCGCCTTCCTCACCATCATCACGCTGCCCGAACTCACCCACGCAGTGAGCTCGATCCAGTCGCGCCACTTCATCCCGTTTGCTGCCTTTCTTACCGCCGTGCTGCTGTACTGGGCGCTGTGCCTGGTGGTGGAAGCCGGCGTGGCCGCCGTCGGCCGCATGGCCGACGCGCGGCGCTGACCCACCACCTGTGCACCCCATGCCCACCCTCATTCCCCTCCTCAGTGTCCAGTCGCTGCGCAAAAGTTACGGCAGCCTGCGCGTGCTCGACGACATCTCGTTCACCGTGGCGCCCGGCGAAACCGTGTGCCTGCTCGGGCCCTCGGGCTCGGGCAAATCGACGCTTCTGCGCTGCATCAACTGGCTGGAGCGCCCCGACAGCGGCCGCATCCTCATCGACAGCCAGCCCATCGGCGTCACCAGCGGCGGCGTGGTCATGAACGACCAGCAGCTCGCCCAGGTGCGCACCCGCATCGGCATGGTGTTCCAGCAGTTCGCGCTGTGGCCGCACCTCACCGTGCTGCAGAACGTGATGGAAGCACCGGTGCACGTGCAGCGCCGCCCAAAAGACGAGGTGCGCGCCGAAGCCGAGGCGCTGCTCCAGCGCGTGGGCCTGTTCGACAAGCGCGACGTGTTCCCCGCGCGCCTGTCGGGCGGGCAAAAACAGCGCGTGGGCATTGCACGCGCCTTGGCCATGAAGCCCGCGCTGATGCTGTTCGACGAACCCACCAGCGCGCTCGACCCCGAACTGGTGGGCGAGGTGCTGGCGGTGATGCGCGACCTGGCAGCCGAGGGCATGACCATGCTGGTGGTGACGCACGAAATGGCCTTTGCCCGCGAAGCGGCCCACCGCGTGGTCTTCATGGACCACGGCGTGGTGGTGGAGACCGGCACACCTGAGGCGTTCTTCGAGGGGCCGAGCACAGAGCGGGGACGGCAGTTTTTGCAGCGTTTCTCGGCGGTGAACAGGGCTCAGGCCCCGTTCACTTGATTTCCGTGTCGTTTCCGTTGTCTGGATACACCGCCAGCGGCGGCTTGATGCCTGTTCCAACCACGGTGAGATTCCATTCGGCCGTCTTGCCCACTGCAGAAGCGGATTTGTCGGGCTCCCCGTTCTCGTCGTCAGATTCCTTGTGGGCCCTCAATGAAATCTCTCTGGCTACCGCAGTCTGAAAGCGCAAAAGGTTGGCGCCGCTCCAAGCCGGCGCCACGTTGCTGTTGGAGGCTGTTATCTGCCAGTCGAGGCGGCAAATCGGGTCGTCGCGTCATGAGCGCGTTCCCCATTCAGGTTGACGATGGCCCGGTTGCACTCTCC
>JBBQKZ010000073.1:0-18354 GCA_038327405.1 Burkholderiales bacterium
CAGGCCGGGCACTGGAAGGCCGGCGACCGCCTGCCCACCGAACGTGAACTGGCCGAGGGCTACCGCGTGAGCCGCACCACCGTGCGCAAGGCGCTGGCCGACCTGAAGCAGCAGGGCCTGATCGAGCAGACCGTGGGCAGCGGCACTTTTGTCGCCCAGCCGGCGGCCAGCCAGCTGCAGCAAGACTCCGCACAACACACCAGCCCGGCCGAGCTGATGGAAGCGCGCCTGGCGCTGGAGCCCGCCATCATCGATCTGGTGGTGCGCAACGCCACATCGGCCGACTTTGCGCGCATGCTCTCGTGCTGCAGCAACGCCGAGCAGGCCACCAGCCTGGAAGCGTTCGAGCACTGGGACGGTGAACTGCACGAAGCCATTGCCGACGCAGCGCACAACAGCTTTGTGTCCAGCGTGTTCAAGCTCATGAAGCAGGTACGGGCCCAAGGCGACTGGGGCCAGCTCAAGAAGAAGAGCGTCACGCCCGAGCGGCGCCTGGCCTACCAACGCGAACACCGCCAGCTGGTGGACGCCCTGCGCGACCGCGACGCCACCCGCGCCAAGGCCGGCACGCTGGACCATTTGCTGCACGTGCGGCACAACCTGCTCGGGCACTGACTGCCTACAATTCAGGGTCTCCCGGCCCGTCATTGAGACGGCCGATTCCCGGCGGCCCCGCACATCGTCTCGCCGCCCCCCGCCGCCGCACCTGCCGCCCAAGGCCACCCGGCGCGCGTGTCTGCACAACACCCATGAAATCTCTCCAGCAGGACTGGCTGTCCAACATCCGTGGCGACCTGCTCGCCGGCCTCGTCGTTGCACTGGCCCTCATTCCCGAAGCCATTGCGTTTTCCATCATTGCCGGCGTCGACCCCAAGGTGGGGCTGTACGCATCGTTCTGCATTGCGGTGGTGATCGCATTCACCGGCGGGCGCCCCGGCATGATCTCGGCGGCCACCGGCGCCATGGCGCTGGTGATGGTCACGCTGGTGAAGGACCACGGCCTGCAATACCTGCTGGCCGCCTCCGTGCTCACCGGCGTGTTGCAGATCATCGCCGGCTGGGTGCGCCTGGGCGTGCTCATGCGGTTTGTCTCGCGCTCGGTGGTCACCGGCTTCGTGAACGCGCTGGCCATCCTGATCTTTCTGGCACAACTGCCCGAGCTCACCAACGTGACCTGGCACGTGTACGCCATGACGGCCGCGGGTCTGGCCATCATTTACGGCTTCCCCTACATCACCAAGGCCGTTCCTTCGCCCCTGGTGACCATCGTGGTGCTCACCGCCGTGGCCATCTTCATGCAACTGGACATCCGCACCGTGGCCGACATGGGCGAGCTGCCCGACAGCCTGCCGTTTTTCCTGATCCCGCAGATTCCATTCAACCTCGACACGCTGCTGATCATCTTTCCGTACTCGCTCACCCTCATGGTGGTGGGCCTGCTCGAATCGCTCATGACAGCCACCATCGTGGACGACCTCACCGACACCAAGAGCGACAAGAACCGCGAATGCGTGGGCCAGGGCGTGGCCAACATCACCAGCGGCTTCATTGGCGGCATGGCGGGCTGCGCCATGATCGGCCAGTCCATCATCAACATCAAATCGGGCGGGCGCGGACGCCTGTCCACCCTGTCGGCCGGCATCTTCCTGCTGCTCATGGTGGTGTTCCTCGGCGACTGGGTCGGCAGGATCCCCATGGCAGCGCTGGTGGCCGTGATGATCATGGTCTCCATCGGCACCTTCAACTGGGCCTCGCTCAAGGGCCTGCGCGACAACCCGCGCAGCTCCAGTGTGGTGATGGTGGCCACCGTGGTCGTGACCGTGGCCACGCACGACCTGGCCAAGGGTGTGCTGGTGGGCGTGCTGCTCTCGGGCTTCTTCTTCGCGCACAAGGTGGGCCAGATCCTGCGCGTGCAGTCGAAGTCGGAAGACGACGGCCGCGCGCGCACCTACCAGGTGTTCGGTCAGGTGTTCTTTGCTTCGGCCGACCGCTTCACCCAATCGTTCGACTACAAGGAGGTGGTGGACAAGGTGCGCATCGACGTGAGCCGCGCGCACTTCTGGGACATCACGGCCGTGAGTTCGCTCGACAAGGTGGTGCTCAAGTTCCGCCGCGAGGGCACCGAGGTGGAGGTGGTGGGCCTGAACGAGGCCAGCGCCACCATGGTGGACAGGTTCGGCGTGCACGACAAGGACGGCGCCGACGACATTTTGATGGGGCACTGACATGGGAGAAAGCAACATGGACAACGCCCCGAAAGTGCTGGCCTGTGTGGACCAGTCGCCCTATGCCGACCAGGTGACCGACGCCGCCACCTGGGCCGCCCTGCGCATGGGCGCACCGCTGGAACTGCTGCATGTGATCGACCGCCATGAAAGCGCCGCGGCCGTGACCGACCACAGTGGCGCCATCGGCATGAACGCGCAGGAAAACCTGCTCAACCAGCTGACCGAAGACGATGCCAGCGTTGCCGTGCGTGAGCGGGAGAAGGGACGCGTCTTCCTCAACCGCTTGCGCCTGCGTGCCCAGGCCAGCGGTGTGGCCGGGCCCGACATGCGCCAGC
The DNA here is from genome assembly GCA_038327405.1 of Burkholderiales bacterium. Classification (GTDB taxonomy): domain Bacteria; phylum Pseudomonadota; class Gammaproteobacteria; order Burkholderiales; family Burkholderiaceae_C; genus Hydrogenophaga. The sequence goes on from JBBQKZ010000073.1 coordinate 2,564, forward strand.
GCCACGGCTCGCTGGTGGAGACGCTCACCGAGCAGCAGGCCGGCGTGCGCCTGGTGGTCATGGGCCGACGCGGTGAGTCGTCCAGCACCACGCTGCGCGACCTGGGCCGCAACGTGGAGCGCGTGGTGCGCGCCCTGGAACGACCCATCCTCACTGTCACAGACAACTTTGCGCCTCCGTCCCAGGTGCTCATCGCCTTCGACGGCGGATCGGCCTCCCGCCATGCCGTGGACATGGTGGCGTCCAGCCCCTTGTTCAAAGGCATTCCCTGCCACCTGCTGATGGTGGGCAAGGAGGGCCAGTCCGAAGCCTCGAAGCAGCTGCAGGTGGCGCAGTCTGCGCTGATGGCCTCGGGCATCGACACGGTGGCCGCCCAAGTGATGGGCGACCCGGAAACCGCTGTTGCGCGCTATATCGAAGAGCAACACATCGACATGCTGGTGATGGGCGCCTGGACCCACTCACCGCTGCGCAGCCTGTTCATGGGCAGCCGCACCAGCGAGCTGCTCAGGGCGGCCAAGGTGCCCACCCTGCTGCTGCGCTGAAAGCCCACCCGGCTTGGGTGTAACGTCGCACCATGCCCGCCAATTACGCCCGCTACCTCATCGGCACCCAGCGTACGGCCGAGTCCAACCGCGAACTCGGGTTCGTGCTGGCTTTTGTGGCCGGGGCCATCAACGCCGGCGGCTTTCTGGCGGTGAAGCAATACACCTCGCACGTCACCGGCATGGTGTCGTCGCTGGCGGACAACCTGGCCATGGGCCAGCTCGGCCTGGTGGTCGATGCCGCGGTGGGCGTGCTCTCGTTCATGCTCGGCGCCATGTGCTGCGCCATCATGGTCAACTTCGCGCGCCGCCGGCAGCTCTCCAGCGAATACGCCCTGCCCCTGCTGCTGGAAGCCCTGCTCATCCTGTGCTTCGGCCTGCTGGGGGCGCGACTGTCCACCTTTGAGGGGCTGCTGATCCCCTTCACCGTGGTGCTGCTGTGTTTCATCATGGGCCTGCAGAACGCGATTGCCACCAAGCTCTCCAGCGCGGTGATACGCACCACGCACATGACGGGCATCGTGACCGACCTGGGCATCGAGCTGGGCAAGCTCGTGTACTGGAACGGCAAGGGCGACCACCCGCTGAAGGTGCGCGCCGACCGCCAACGCATGGCGGTGCTGGGCGGCCTGCTGGCGGCCTTCACCGTGGGTGGCGTCGCAGGCGCCTACGGGTTCAAGCAGGTGGGCTACGGCTTCACCGTGCCGCTGGCGCTGCTGCTGGCCGTGCTGGCGCTGGTGCCCACGGTGGACGACATCATCCGCCCGCGAAAAACCGGACAGTGACAGGGTTTTGCAACCCGGGTCCAATGGGGTAATGAAATACCTGCACACCATGGTCCGCGTGGCCGACCTTGAAGCCTCCCTGAAGTTCTACCGCGACGCCCTCGGTCTCGAGGTGGTGCGCATCCGCGAGGTGCCCCAAGGCCGCTTCACGCTGGCGTTTCTGGCAGCGCCGGGTGACCACAGCGCACAAATCGAACTGACCCACAACTGGGACCCCGAGGCCTACACCGGCGGCCGCAACTTCGGCCACCTGGCTTACCTGGTGGACGACATCTACGCCACCTGCGACCGCCTCCAGGCGCACGGCGTGGCCATCCTGCGCCCACCGCGCGACGGCCACATGGCCTTCGTGCGTTCGCCGGACAACATCTCCATCGAGTTGCTGCAAAAAGGCGATGCCCTGCCGCCCAGCCAGCCCTGGATGGACATGGCCAACAGCGGCAGCTGGTGAAGGCAGAGCAGCCCCACTGAGCGCATGGTCAGGGTGAATCTCCAGGGTCAAGCGGGCAGGCGAATCCATACTCATGCAATCCGATCTATTTATCCCAAGGTGACCCCATGACAACTGTCTTTCGCATCAAGCCCCTGCTCGCCATCGTGGCCACCGCCGCTCTCACCACCCTGATGGGCTGCGCCACGGTCGACAAAATGACCAGTTCCGTGGCCAGCACCGTGCGCGGTGATGAAAAGCTGACCGGCGCGCAGGAAGTGCCGCCCGTGACCACCACCGCCACCGGCAGCGCCAACATCAAGGTGGCCGCAGACGGCGCCGTGAGCGGCAGCGTGACCACGGCTGGCGTGGTGAGCACCATGGCTCACATCCACATCGGCCCTGCTGGCCAGAACGGCCCGGTGATCGTGCCGCTGACCAAGACCGGTGACAACAGCTACGTGGTGCCCGCCGGCGCCAAGCTCACCCCCGCGCAACTCGCGGCCTACAACATGGGCTCGCTGTACGTGAACGTGCATTCGAACGCCAACAAGGGCGGTGAGATCCGCGCACAGCTCAAGCCCTGATCCCACCCACGCGGTGTTTGCAGAACAAAGGCCCGGGTGGTGCCGCCAGACACCACCCGGGCCTTGTTGTTGAGGAACGCTTGACCGGCTCAGTCGGGGGAGCGCCGCTGCCACTGCATCTGCGGCAGCGCAATGCGCTCGTCCACCGTGCCGCTCCAATCGACTTTCAAACCCTCGTGCCGCAAGGCTTCGCAGATCAAGCGGCCGACCTCGACCTGCGCTTGTTCCGGCGACTCATCGCCTTCGACGAACCCGAACGCCAGCAGCAGATCTTCCCCATCCAGGGCGTGATCGAGGTCCTGGCTGTGATAGAAACAAAAACCGTGATAGCGGTCCTCGGGAATGTCCTCGTCCGACAGCATGTCGCTGACGATGGAGAGGCCGTCCTGCACGGTGGCTCCGGCAAGGTGCACAGCGCAGATGCCCAGTTCGTGCAGTCGGACAAAGGCGCGGTCGAGCCTGTCGCAATCGGTGATGAGCGGCCACCCCGCCTCGGCGATGCGCTTTTTCGCGAACTCTTTCGCTGCAATGGCCCGGACCTTCTCGATGTCCAGCGGATCCAGGGTGGCGAGCGCGACGTACTCGTCGATCCTGGCGTCGATGGCGTCGGCATCATCAAAGCCGTACCAGACAGCACTCACCACCTCGACCACCATGTCTTCTTTGGCGTCATCGCCGCTGTCGTCGAGAGCTTCGTCGAGGGCGTCAAAAATGGGGCTGCTCTGAATGGGCTTTTTGCTGTCGGTCATGGTGTGGGAGCGTCGGGGGTGGAGTCAGGAACCACAACCGATGCTAGCCACGTCCATTCCCTCGCACCAGCAGCCGTTGCCACGCGCCAACGGCTACTTCCCTCGCGGTATTGCGGCCGTCTCAGATTCTTGGCTTGACGATGAGCTCATCGTGAATGGTGTGAGCTCCCTTGGCCACTCTCGCCAGAGCCACCGCCGAATCCTTTTGGGCCTGGGTGTCGACCACGCCGATAAGCCGGACATCGCCTTTGAGCGTGACGGCTTCGATGTTGAAGGGCGTCAGGGAAGCGTCCTGCTGCAGGGCCGCAAGCACGTTCATCGTCACATCTCCGTCTGCCACGTTGTCGCCTGGCGCCACGGCCACCGGTGGTGTCACGACGGGTTCAGGCAATGGTGACTTGCCGCAACCCGACAGAAGCGCAGTCAAGGCTGCAGTGGCAGCAGCGAGGGTAAGAAGCCTGGAAATGGATGTCATGGTGATCCTGTCAAGAAGTTGGGGGGTAGCTGAAACACCCGGCGCACCGCCGGGGGATGAAGTGCTGGTCAGTCGCGCTTGCGTTGATCTCCTCGCCTCTCGGGTTCACCATCGGCACTGCGGTGGCATTCCACACAGTTGTTGAAGTCACGAATACCCTCCTCCTGGTGTTTCTCAAGGATGTTGGCCTTGGTGTGTTCGTGACAGCCATAGCAGGTGTACTGGCTGCGGTCAGGGGTGGTGTGACACGTGCTGCATGAAGCGTTGTGGTCGGTATCCAGAACGAAAAACTTGCTGTGCTCAAAGGTGGCGGGCGTCCACGCCTTCGTTTCGTGGCAGCTGGCGCACCCGGTGGCGTTGTCCCGGTGCATGTTGTCCTTGGGTGCGCTGTGGCAGCTCTCGCAAAGTTGCAGCGTGGCGGGACGCAGCAGCGCGTGGGAGAACTGCTTCAGGTCCCGATGGGTGAAGCGGGGATCGGCATGTTCGCTGTGGCAAGCCATGCAGTTCTGGCCACTGAGTTCCTGGTGGAACGACGCCTTCACAGTGGCTTTGGCAATGGGCACACCGCGCGTGGTGCGCAGGCCGATGTCGGGCACGGCGTGGCAGGACACACATTTTTCGCTGGTCGTGCCGCGCAAAGGCGCGTGGCAGGCAAAACAATCGGTCTCCAGCTCGGCGTGCACCTTGGCCAGGGGCCCGGGTGCCACCATGAACTGCGGATAAATGAACGCCAGCGCGAGCAAAGCCACGAGGTTGGCGCCGACGACGATCCAGACCCAGCGCCGCCTCACTTCCAGCCCCAGAACAAAAAGACGGCCACGATGTGTGCGAGGGCCAGCACACCGAAAGCGAGCGTGATGGGGAAATGCACCTTGCGCCAGTTCTTCACGGCATCGAAGGTGAGACTGTCCCAATACAGCGTGTCTTCCTGCTGCGACGCCTTCACGCCGGTGGCCTGCATGCGCTGGCGTGCCTCTTCCAGGCGCCGTCTTGACCTTTGCAACAAGAATTTGCCGGTCAGCCCGCTCGCCACGTTGATCAGCATGGCCCAGACCGCCAGCCAACCCAGGATCGCGTTGAAATGAACGCCGGCGTGCACCAGCACCAGCAGCGATCCGAGCCACGCCATGCGCTCGTGCCACTTCAGCAAAGCAGCGGTGTCACCCCTCTGGATCAACCTGCGCTTTCGAAGTGAGTACCCAAACGAACCGCAAATCAACAGCGTGCCCGCGATGCCGAGATAACGCCCGATCCAGACCATATCCAGAATATGAAGCAGCGCATCGCAAGCCAGCGCAGCCAGGGCAAGCGCCACCAGCGAGATGTAAAAGGGCACAACCTCGCGGCTGAACAGCTGGGCGCGAAGCGTGCTCACAGGTCCAGCTCCAGCGCAGATTGCGGCACACCCACGCACATCAGGCAATGGCCTGGCGCAATGTCCGCATCGGGTGGGTGGGGGTAACTCACAAGCCCTGACAACACCCTGGTTTCGCAGCTGCCACAGCTGCCTGATCGGCAACCCGAGTCCACGGCCACGCTGTGGCGCTCTGCGAAATCGAGCAGATTGGCGTCCCGGCCAGTCCATTGCAGCGTGCGCCCGCTGCGACCCAGGTGGATGTCGAAGGTGGCCGCCGTTGGAGCAGACACACCCATGGGCTCGCTGTTGCCCTGAGGCGCCAAAGCAGGCGGTACCGAAGCCGGCCCGAAGGCCTCGAAGTGAATGTCCTGCGGCAGCACACCCCAAAGCCCCAGCGCCGGCACCAGACTGGACATCATGGCGGGAGGCCCGCAAACGAAGAAGCGGTGCCGTCCGTGCGGCAAGGTGGCGCGCAGAAGCTCCACATCAACCCGCCCGGTGTGGTGCATGTTCATGTCGCGAACATCGTCCGGCTGTGGATCGCTGAACACCTCATGCACATGGAACCTGCTGTTCTGTTGTGCCAGGGTTTCCAACGCTTCCTTGAAGGCCAGCTCGCCGCCGTGTCGCACGCCATAGAAGAGGTGCAACATGCGCTGCGGTTGTGCCTGCATGCACCAGCGCAACATGCTCACCATGGGTGTGATGCCGATGCCGCCCGCCACGAACACCGCAGGCACGTCCACTTCCGCATCGATGAAGAACTGCCCCGCAGGCGCCTTCACCTTCAACACATCACCTTCTTGCACGAGGTCGTGGAGATGACCAGAGGCCAGGCCTGCAGGCCACTCGGGGTGTTGAGACGGAGCCAGGGCCCGCTTCACAGTGATGCGAAAGGCCGCGGGGTCGGGCGCATCGGAGATCGAATAACAACGGACCAGGGTCACCGGACGTTCTGCTGATCCGGCCGCGGGGGCACTCTGCGGCGCCAGTGCCAGGGAGAAGGTCAGGAACTGCCCAGGCTTGAACGGGGCAAGGGGTTGGCCATCCACCGGCCCCAGATAAAAGGAACACTGCGAGCGCATGCGGTCCTCGAACACCTTGCGAAGCACGCGAAACTCGCGCCACCCGCTCCATGCGCCGGTCGGTATCGCAGCCGCTTGCCCGGCCCCGCGATCGACCGGGCCTTCAGTTCGCCCAGTGCGCCGGCCGCGCATGCGCACGAAGGCAACACCCATTCCTGCGGCCACCTGCAGCAGCAAAGCTGCAGCGATGTAGGTCAGCAGGGTCAGAGTGGTCATGGTTTTTGCGGTTCGAGCAGGAGCGCACTGGCGTCTGCCACCGCCTGCGCGGGCATGCTCCCAATGTCGACTCACCCACTGTGGCAGCAGATGCCCAGATCGCCTTGACACAGATCAAGCGAAGTCCAATCGACCCATGTAGTCACGGTCAGGAAAACCGTCCCTCAAATGGAAAAGCCAGCCTGCATGAAGCGGCTGGCTCTGACGAGAGGTGACCTTGATCGGTCGCGGATCTGCTCAGTGCTCGCGCAACTTCGAACGCAGGCGCGCGATGGACTGGCTGTGCAACTGGCAAATGCGCGATTCGGTCACGCCGAGCACAGCAGCGATTTCCTTCAGGTTCATGTCGTGCTCGTAGTACATGCTCATGATCTGTTGCTCGCGCTCGGGCAGCACGTTGATGGCGGCCACCAGCGCGGTGCGCATGCGGTGGTCCTGCAGCTTGGTCGAGGGGTCGGCCTCGGTGTCGCCCATGTGGCGGTCCAGGAACCCGTCTTCATCGTCGCTGCCGCCGCTGATGTCTTCCAGGTACACCAGCTGGGTGCCGCGCACCTTGGCCAGCAGGTGCTGGTAGTCGGCCAGCGGCATGCCCAGCTCGGCGGCGATCTCGGACTCCTTGGGCACGCGCTGCAGCCTTTGCTGCAGGCGGCTCACGGCCTGTTCGATGTCTTTCTGGCTCTTGCGCGAACCGCGCGACATCCAGTCGCCTTCGCGCAGCTCGTCGATCATGGCGCCGCGAATGCGCTGGCTGGCAAAGGTCTCGAACTGCACGCCCTGTGTGGGCTCGAAGCGCGCAATGGCTTCGGTCAGGCCGATCATGCCGACCTGGATCAGGTCGTCCAGCTCCACGCTGGGGGGCAGCTTGGCGATCATGTGGTGGGCCAGCCGGCGCACCAGCGGGCTGTATTTGCGCAGCTGGTCGTCGCGGTTGAGCGTGCCTTTGGCGGTGTACATCTTCAGCTCCAGAGGGGTGTCGTCGGAGTGCCGCGGACCACGCCGTGGTACCCGTGCAGGCCGGTGTCGGCCAGTGTGGTGATGGCGCTGGCCTGGGCCCGCTGGCCCCAGGTGTGGGCGGGCCAGCTCTCCAGCTTCAAACCCAGGTGGCGCGCCGCGCAATCGGTGACGCTGTTCACCAGCGGTTGCAGCACCTGCAGACCACCCGGCGCCAGCGGTGCCAGCACCGGGGACAGGCCGGCGGTGTGCAGCAGCTTGACTGCGCCGTAGGCATCGATGGTGGCCTGGGGCTGGTCGAGCAGCGGCACCATGGCGCGGGCGTTGAGCCCCGGCAACAGGTTGGCCAGGCCGAAGGCCGGCGCATACAACAGCACGATCACGCCCGGGGCAAAGGGTGCCAGCAGCCGGGAGAGCGCCACCGGCGCACCGGCCGCTTGGGAGGTTTCCTGCAGCGCCTGCAGTCCGTGGGCGCCGGGCAAGACCAGCCAGTCGGCCTGGTCACCCGCGTGTTCGAGGCCGTCGATCGACGGGTCCTGCAGCGCTCGCAGCAGACCGATCTGGCTGCCGGGGTTGCGCTGCCAACCACCGGGTTCAACGGCCGTGGCGTCAACGATGACGACCGAGCGGCCCTGGTTGGTGAGGCAACCCGCCAGCATGTACAGCCATTCGTGGCCGCGCGCCGGCTGGGCCGGGCTGGCCACGGGCAGCAAGGCGGCGCCGCCGGTGCGGCTCTCGCCGCGCAGGCCGGCGGCCTGGTCAAAACCGTGTTCAAACATGCGAGGCCCCCAGGTTCACGCCACGCGCGCCGGTGGGGGCAAAGTAGAAGCCCATGTCGGTGGCCACCGGGTCAAAGGCCGACTTGCCCGCCGTGCCCATGGACATACGCACCAGCGCCGCGGCATCGGGGTTCTGCCAGTCTTCGGGCACGCGCTGGCCGTTGGCCACGCCGCGCAGCGTCACCTGGTGGCGGATCAGTGCGTCCAGCGCCGGGCCGAGCTTCACGGCTTCGTCGACCTTGGAGAGCACCACGCCGTGGAGCGTGCTGGCTTTGAACGAGGTCAGGGTTTCGTCGATCGTGTCGCCGTGCGAGCCGGCGTTGAGCACCAGGGTCTTCTTGACCGAGGGCATGTCCAGCACGTCGAGCATGTCCTGGATGCGCTGGTCGCGCTGGCCCAGACCGGCGGTGTCGATGATCACCAGGCGCTTGCCGGAGAGCAGGTTGAGCAGGTCTTTCAGGGCGGCGCGGTCGTGCGCCAGGTGGGCTACCACACCGAGCATGCGGCCGTAGGCGCGCAGCTGTTCGTAGCCAGACACGCGGTAGGTGTCCAGCGTGATCATGCCCACGCTGGCGGCACCATATTGTTTGACGCACTGCGCGGCGAGCTTGGCGGCAGTGGTGGTCTTGCCCACACCGGTGGCACCGATCAGCGAGACCACGCCACCCTCGTCGCACAGGGTGGCCGTGGGTGCACACACCTTGAGGTTGCGGGTGATCACGTCCATGAGCCAGCGAAACGCTTCGGGCACACCGGCGTCCACCGGCACCCGGTCCAGCACGGCGCGGGCCATGGCGGGTGAATAGCCCGAGCGGATCAGCTTGAGCATCAGGTTGGACTGGATCGGGTTCTGCTTGGACGAACCCAGCCAGGCCAGCGTGTTGAAACGCTCTTCGATCATGTCCTTCAGCGCGGAGAGTTCCACCGCCATGCGGCTGTCGTCGTTGCTGGCAAAGCGAACCGAAGGCTGCGAGTCTTCCCAGGCCGGTTCGGTCTCGCGGGTGCGGATGGCGGGCTGGCCCAGACGGCTGCCGAAGGCGGCGTGCATGGGCTGGTTGAAACGCTGCACCGGCACTTCAATGGGCGCGGCAGCGGGCAGCGGCATGGGCGCCGGGCGCACCGGGGCGACCTGCACAGCAGCCGCCTGCACAGGAGCGGCCAGGGGTGCGCGCCGCTCGGGCACGGCGGCCTCGGCGGGAGCGCTCTCCTGCAACATTTCGCGGCGCTTGCGCAGCATGCGTTCACGCACGTATTCCTGGAACGACAGCGTGCTCATGGCCAGCGCTTCGGTGTCGCCTTCAACCGACTCAGGCCGGGCCTGTGTCTGTGTGGCAACCGGCGCGGCGCGGGCCGGTACGGGCCGGGTCGCGATCGGTGCCGGGGCGGCGTTGTCGGCCATTGAAGCCAGGCTTTCCTCGGCCGCGGCCATCACCTCGAAACCCTCGCTGGTGGATCGGGTCGAGAGGATGACGGCGCTGTCACCAAAGGCCCTACGGGCCTTGGCCATGGCTTCGCGGGAGGTGGGGGCAGTAAAGCGCTGGATGTTCATGATGCGAGTTCTCCAAGAATCGGGCCGATGCGGATCAGGTGGGTTTCAGGAATTTCGCTGTGCGCCAGCACCTGCAGGCGGGGTGCGGCACGGCGCAGCAGGCGCGCCATGGCGTTGCGGATGGCGTCGGGCACCAGCAGGCAGGCGGGCACGCCCTTCTCTTCCTGCTTGTTGGCGATGTCGGTGGCTGATTTGCTCAGCATGTCGGCCACACCGGGGTCGAGGGCACCGTTGGCGGCACCGCTGAGGGCCTGCATCAGCAGACGCTCAAGGCCGGGTTCGATGGCGATCACTTCGAGCTCTTTCACCGGGCCGTAGATCTGCTGCACGATGGCCGGTGCCAGCGCCATGCGCACGCGGCGGGCCAGCTCCTGCGGGTCGGTGGTGGCGGTGGCATGTTCGGCGATCGCTTCGATGATGGTGCGGATGTCGCGCACATGCACCGACTCTTCCAGCAGCAGCTGCAGCACTTTCTGGAAGGTGGCGACAGAGATCATCTTGGGCACGACTTCTTCAATCAGTTTGGGGGCCAGCTTGGTGACGTGTTCCACCAGGTCCTGGGTTTCCGTCCGGCTGAGCAACTTGGCTGCCTGGACTTGCATCAAGTGTGAAAGATGCGTGGCCAGCACAGTCTCGGAATCAACCACGGTAAAACCGGCCATCTGCGCGTTTTCACGTTGCTTTTCGTCGATCCAGTGCGCGGGCAGGCCGAACGCCGGGTCGGTGGTGGGGGTGCCGATCAGCGGGGTACCGATGCCGCCCGGGTCGATGGCCAGGAACATGCCGGGGAACACCTCGCCCTCGCCCACCACCACGCCGCGCAGGGTGATGCGGTAGGCGCTGGGGCGCAGCTCCAGGTTGTCGCGCACGTGCACGGCCGGCGGCAGGAAACCCACTTCCTGCGCGAACTTCTTGCGCACACCCTTGATGCGGGTGAGCAGGTCGCCCTGGCGGGTCTTGTCGACCATGGCGATCAGGCGGTAGCCCAGCTCCAGGCCCAGCAGGTCGACCGGTTGCAGGTCGTCCCAGGTGGCTTCACCGTCGCTCTGCACCACCGGCGCTTCGGGCTCGGCCACGGGGCGCGCATCCACCCGGGTGCGCCACCAGGCCAGCGCGCCGAAGATGGCGGCAAAGCACAGAAACACGGCGTGCGGCATGCCCGGGATCACGCCCAGCAGGAACATGACCGCAGCCACGATGCCCATGACCTTGGCGGAGATGAACATCTGCTGCATCACCTGCGAGCCCAGGTCTTCGTCCTTGCCCACGCGCGAGACCACCATGGCCGCGGCCACCGAGATCAGCAGCGAAGGAATCTGCGCCACCAGCGCGTCGCCCACCGCCAGCAGGATGTAGGTGCTGGCGGCTTCACCGGCCGAGAGGCCGTGCTGCATCACGCCCACCGCGAAGCCGCCGATGATGTTGATGATCAGGATCAGGATGCCGGCGATGGCATCGCCCCGCACGAACTTGGAAGCACCGTCCATGGAGCCGAAGAACTCCGCCTCGTCGCCCACTTCCTGGCGCCGCTTCTTGGCCTGCTTCTCGTCGATCAGGCCGGCGTTCAGGTCAGCGTCGATCGCCATCTGCTTGCCGGGCATGGCGTCCAGCGTGAAGCGGGCCGACACCTCGGCGATGCGCTCCGAGCCCTTGGTGATCACGATGAAGTTGATCACCACCAGGATCACGAACACCACAAAACCGACCGCGAAGTTGCCGCCGATCAGGAAGTGGCCGAAAGCCTCGATCACCGCGCCAGCCGCACCCGGGCCAGTGTGGCCTTCGAGCAGCACCACGCGGGTGGAGGCCACGTTGAGCGACAGGCGCAGCAGCGTGGTGAGCAGGAGCACGGTGGGGAACACCGAGAAGTCCAGCGGGCGGCGCATGTAGGCCGCCACCATCATCACCACCAGGGCCAGCGCGATGTTGAGCGTGAAGAAGGTGTCCAGCAGCCAGGGCGGAAGCGGCAACACCATCATCGACAACACGGTGATCACCAGCATGGGGGCGGCCAGGCCTCCGGCCCAGGCCGCGTTGCGGTTGAGCCATTGCTGCAGAGGTTGCAACGCGTTCATTCAACGTCCTTCGAAGGGGTTTTCTTGAAATGCGGGTCGAGCTCGGGTGGCACATGCGGCACCGGCATCTCGCCGGGCATGGCGCCCTGGCCTTTCATGGCGGCCTTGAGCTGGTAGACGTAGGCGAGCACCTGGGCCACGGCGGTGTACAGGGCCGATGGCACCTCGCCGTCGAGCTCGGCGTGGGCGTAGAGCGCACGCGCCAGCATGGGCGACTGCAGCACCGGCACGTTGTGCGCCTTCGCCACGTCGCGGATCTTCATGGCGATGAGGTCGGCGCCCTTGGCCACCACGCGCGGTGCGTTCATGGAGGCGTCGTCGTAGCGGATGGCCACCGCGTAGTGGGTGGGGTTCATCACCACCAGGTCGGCCTTGGGCACGGCGCCCACGCTGTTGCGCTGGGCCATCTCGCGCTGGCGCGCACGCCGCTGCGACTTCACATGCGGGTCTCCCTCGGCTTCCTTGTGTTCCTTCTTCACTTCTTCCAGCGACATCTTGAGCTGCTGGCCATGCAGGTATTTCTGCATCGGCACGTCCAGCACGGCGAAGAAGCCCACCACCAGCAGCAGCAGGCTCACGCCGGTGACGATCCAGCTGCCGAGCTGGCCGAGGCCGGACTCCAGCGGCTGCATCACCAGCGTGGCGAACAGCTCCACATGCGAGGCAATGAACTGCCAGGCCACGAAACCCACCACAGCGGTGACGCCCGAGAGCTTGAAGGTGTCGACGAGTTGTTCTTTGGAGAACAGCCGGCCGATGCCCTTGAGCGGGCTCAGGCGGCTGAGGTCGGGCATGAGCGGCTTGGTGCTCAGCGCGTAGCTGCCGGCGGCCACGGTGGCGCCGATGGCCGCCGCCAGCACCAGCAGGCCCAGCGGCAGGTACAGCATGAGGCCCTGCGAGAAACCGTCCACCAGTCGCTGCATCATCTGGCCCGGTTGCTGCAGGGCGGCGTTGTCGAAACGCAGCTGGTTCTGCAGCGAGGTGCGCAGCTTCTCGAAACCGGTGGGGGCGAGCGCCAGCAACAAGAGCGAACCACCACCCAGCACCGTGAGGTTGGACAGGTCTTTGGAACGCGGCACCTGGCCATCGTCGCGCGCCTTTTTCAGGCGTTGCGCGGTGGCGGGCAGGTTCTTGTCTTGGCTGGAGGAATCCATCGCAATGAGCTCATCGATTTGATGAACCCATTCTGCGAGGCAGGCCAGAAAACTAAAGGGGAATAAGGCGGGGCAGAACCCCGCTTATCCCAACACATTTCAACCGTGACCCAACCCTTCGACAGGCTCGGGGCGAACGGAGGTGGTGGTCAGAACCCCAGCGAAGCGAGCAGGTCGTCCACCTGCTTCTGGTCGTTGACCACATCGGTGCGGCCTTCGGCGTCCACCACCGGGCCGGCCAGTTCGTAGGCCTGGTCCTGGCCGGGCTGGCCCGAGGGGGCCGACTGCAGCAGCAGGCTGAGCAGTTGTTCTTCAATCGTGCCGGCGAGCTGCACCACACGGGCGATCACCTGGCCGGTGAGGTCGTGGAAGTCCTGCGCCATCATGATGTCGGTCAAGCGCGCGTCGGTCTGTTCGCTGGTGGTGATGATGTCGTTCGTCCACTCCATCAGCTCGGGCATGGCCTTGGCCAGCGCCGGCACGCGCGAGATGGTGTCGGCCAGCTGGCGGCCGCGCTCGGCAATGAGGCCCTGCTCGGTCTTGCCGAGTTCAACGTGGTTGAGCACCTTTTCTGCCGCTTCTCCCGTGAGGCGGGCGATGTACGAGAGACGGCTCTGCGCATCGGGCAGCTGGTCGACCGTGCCCTTGAGCTTGTCGGTGTAGCCCAGCTCTTTCAGGGCGTCATGCAGTTGCCGCGTGATCGAGCCCAGCTTCTGGAACATCTGGGGATGGCCGGGCGTCGCTGCTTCATCGTGGTTCATGGCAGCGTTCCTTTAAATGCCGAGCTTCTTGAAGATGTTGGCCAGCTTGTCTTCCAGCGTCGCCTTGGTGAAAGGCTTGACGATGTAGCCCGCCGCGCCGCTTTGCGCTGCCAGCACGATGTCTTCCTTGCGGGCTTCGGCGGTGACCATCAGCACCGGCAGGTGCTTGAGCTTTTCGTCCTTCTTGATCTCGGCCAGCAGCTCGAAGCCGTTCATGTTGGGCATGTTGATGTCGGAGACGACAAAGTTGAACGTGCCGTTGCGCAGCTTGTTCAAGGCGATGGCGCCGTCCTCGGCCTCGTCCGCATCGGCGTGTCCGATCTCTTTGAGCAGGTTGCGCACGATGCGGCGCATGGTGGAGAAGTCGTCAACGATCAGGAATTTCATCGGGGTGGACATGCAGGCCTCCGAGGGCGGGTGGGTCGGTGGGGTTGGAGACGGTGGCCCTTCAGCCGCCGCTCCCTGAGGTTGATTTCGTCAGTTCGGCGGGAATCTGAAGCGCCGGCACGATGGAGACGGTTTCTGCCGCCGGCGCAGCCGCGGGTGCTGCGGGCGGCGCCACCACGGCGGGCAGCGAGGTGGGCGCCATGCGGTCTTCGGCGGCCTGCGTCATCACCACGATGCTGATGCGCCGGTTGATCGGGTCGGTGGGTGTTTCGGGGCGCAGCAGGCGGCTCGACGCCAGGCCCTCCACGCGGCGCAGCTTGTCGTCGGGCAGGCCGCCAGAAACCAGTTCACGTCGCGAGGCGTTGGCCCGATCGGCCGAGAGTTCCCAGTTGCTGTAGCCGCGCTCGCCGCTGCCGTAAGGCGTGGCGTCGGTGTGGCCGGCCAGCGCAATGCGGTTTTCCACATCACCCAGGGCCTTGCCGATCTCGCGCAGGATGTCGCGCATGTAGGGCTTCACCAGCGAGCTGCCGGTGTCGAACATCGGGCGGTTCTGCTGGTCCACGATCTGGATGTGCAGGCCGTCGGTGGTTTTCTCCAGCTGGATCTGGTTGCCGAACTCGGCGAGGGTGGGGTTGCTCTTGATCAACCCGGCGATCTTCTGCTCCAGCGCGTCGAGCCGCGCGGCTTCCTGGCGGGCCTTGGCTTCCTGGGCCATCTGCGCGCCCATCACCTTGGCGGCGCGTTCCGCGTCGCCGCTGTCCATCTGGCCAAACGCTTTGCTCAGGTCGCGCCCGCCACCGGGCAGGATGCTGCTGCTGTTGCCGGTGCCCGGCCCGCCCATGAGCGAGACCTTCACCGGCGAGGCAAAGTAGCTCGCAATGCCGTCGAGCTCACCCTTGGCGGTGGAGCCCAGCAGCCACATGAGCAGAAAGAAAGCCATCATGGCCGTCACGAAGTCGGCGTAGGCAATCTTCCACGCACCACCATGAGCAGCGTGACCGCTCTTCTTGATGCGCTTGATGATGATCGGTTGGAGCTTCTTGCCGTCAGCCATGGGGTGCTTTCTGCTGGATCACTTTTTGCCTTTGACGTGGGCTTCAAGTTCGTTGAAGGTCGGGCGCACATCGGACAGCAGCACCTTGCGCCCGAACTCGATGGCCGTGGCCGGTGCATAGCCTTGCATGCTGGCCAGCAGCGTGGTCTTGATGCACTGGAATTCCTTGCTGCTCTCTTCCACCTTCTGGTCCATCAGGCCACCCAGCGGCTCGAACACACCGTAGGCCAGCAAGATGCCCAGGAACGTTCCCACCAGAGCGGAGGCGATCATGCCGCCAAGCACGGCCGGCGGCTGGCCCACCGAACCCATGGTGTTCACCACACCCAGCACGGCGGCCACGATGCCGAAAGCCGGCAGGCCACCGGCCAGGCGGCCGATGGCGGCCACGGGTGCGTGGGCCTCCTGGTGGTGCGTTTCGATCTCGCTGTCCATGAGCGACTCGATCTCGTGCGCGTTGAGGTTGCCCGAGACCATCATGCGCAGGTAGTCGGTGATGAACTCGACCACATGGTGGTCGGCGGCGATGGTGGGGTACTTCTTGAACACCGCCGACTCGTGCGGGTTCTCCACGTCCTGCTCGATCGCCATCAGGCCTTCTTTGCGCGCTTTTTGCAGGATGTCGAACTGCAACGCCATCAGCTCCATGTAGCGCGCCTTGGTGTAGCGGCTGCCTTTGAAACAACCCGCCAGACCCTTCACAGACGCCTTGATCACCTTCATCTGGTTGTTGATCAGGAACGCGCCGATGGCCGCGCCCAGGATGGTCGTCATCTCGAACGGCAACGCCTTCAGCACCACCGCGATGTTGCCGCCGTGGAAGATGTAGACGCCGAAGATGCAAAGCATCGA
>JBBQKZ010000074.1:0-18328 GCA_038327405.1 Burkholderiales bacterium
GGCAACATCAGCGTGCGCCTGTCGACCGAACAAGGCGGTGGTTTCCTCATCACCCCCACCGACGCGTGCCTCGGGTTTCTCGACCCCGCGCAACTGGCCTGGGTGAGCGAAGACGGCACCGCGCTGGGCGGGGAGCGCGCCAGCAAGACGCTCACCCTGCACCGCCGCATTTACGCCGCCGCACCCGCTGCGCACTGCGTGCTGCACACGCATTCCACCCACCTGGTGGCGCTCACGCTGCAAGGTGTCTGGCGCAACACCGACATCCTGCCGCCGCTCACGCCCTACCAGCTGATGAAGGTGGGCCACGTGCCGCTGGTGCCTTACCGCGTGCCGGGCGATGCCGCCGTGGCCGACGACGTGGCTGCGCTGATCGCCAACGCACAGCGCCCCCTGCGCGCGGTGATGCTGGATCGCCTGGGCCCCACCGTGTGGCACGACAGCCCGGGCCATGCCATGGCATTGCTCGAAGAGCTCGAAGAAACCGCGCGCCTGTGGCTCATGACCGAGCGCCGCGCCGAACCCCTGACCGATGTGCAGATCGACGATCTGCGCACACGCTTCAACGCCCCCTGGTAAACACGAGCCCCGACATGCCCCGCTTCGCCGCCAACCTGACCATGATGTACACCGAGGTGCCGTTCCTCGACCGCTTCGCCGCGGCCGCGCGCGACGGCTTCGACGCGGTGGAGTACCTCTTTCCCTACGAACACGCGCCCGGCGAGATCGCCGCGCGCCTGAAAGACCACGGCCTCACGCAGGCCCTGTTCAACCTGCCCCCGGGTGACTGGGCCGCCGGTGAACGCGGCATGGCCTGCCACCCCGGGCGCGAGTCCGAGTTCGCCGCCGCACTCGAGCACGCCCTGCCCTGGATCGAGGCCACCGGTTGCCGCCGCGTGCACGCCATGGCGGGCCTGGTGCCCGAAGGCAGCAACGCCGCCGCCTGCCACACCACCTATGTGAACAACCTGCGCCACGCCGCCGCGCGCCTGGCGCCGATGGGCGTGAGCCTGCTGATCGAACCCATCAACAGCCGCGACATGCCGGGCTACTTTTTGAGCCTGCAGCAGCACGCGCACGACGTGCTGGTCGAGGTGGGCGCGCCCAACCTCAAGGTGCAGATGGACCTCTACCACTGCCAGATCATGGAAGGCGACCTGAGCAAGCGCCTGCAGAAACACCTGGCCGGTGTGGGCCACGTGCAGATTGCGGGTGTGCCCGACCGCCACGAGCCCGATGGGGGCGAAGTGAACTTTCCCCACCTGTTCGACCTGCTGGACACGCTCGGCTTTGATGGCTTCGTGGGCTGCGAATACCGCCCCAAGGCCGGCACCAGCGAAGGCCTGGACTGGATGCACCTGTACCAGGCTTCCCGAAAAACACACGCGTGAGTCACCCATGAACATCCTCATCACCGGCGGCGCCGGCTTCCTCGGCGACCGGCTCGCCCGCACCCTGCTGCTGCAGGGCAGGCTGCGCGGTCAGCGCATCGAACAACTCATGCTGGCCGACCTGGTGGCCCCGCGCGACGCCGCCCTGCTGGCCGACCCGCGCGTGCGCCACCACACCGGCGACCTGCTGGCGCAGATTCCCGCGCTCATGGCGCAGCGCTGGGAAGCGGTGTTCCACCTCGCCTCCGCCGTGTCGGGCGAATGCGAGGCCAACTTCGACCTCGGCCTGCACGCCAACCTGGACACCACGCGCAGCCTGCTCGACGCCTGCCGCGCGCAAACCCTGGTCGGCCATCCGGCACCGCTGTTTTTCTTCTCCAGTTCGGTGGCGGTGTTCGGCAGCGACGCCGCCGTGCCACTGCCCGCTGTGGTGCGCGACGACACCCTGCCCACGCCACAGGGCAGCTACGGCATCCACAAATTTGTGTGTGAGCAGCTGGTGGCCGACTACACCCGCAAGGGCTTCATTGACGGCCGGGCCGCGCGCCTCATGACCGTGTCGGTGCGCCCCGGGCGGCCCAACGGCGCGGCCTCGGGCTTTCTCTCGGGTCTGTTCCGCGAACCGCTGGCCGGTTTGCCCAGCGCCTGCCCGGTGGACCTGGACACGCGCGTGGCGCTGTCGTCGCCTGCGAACACGGTGGCGGGCATCGTGACCGTGGCCGAGGCCAGCCGCGAGGCCTTTGGCGGGCGCACCGCGCTCAACCTGCCGGCACTCGCGGTGAGCGTTCGCGAGATGCTGGGTGCGCTGGAAACCCTGGCCGGCCCCGAGGTGATGGGCCTGGTCACCCACACACCCGACGCCGCGGTGGCCGGCATCGTGTCGGCCTGGCCTGCGCGTTTCGAGAGTGCCCGTGCGCCGCGCCTGGGCCTCACCGCCGACGCCAGCTTCACCTCCGTGCTGCAGCAGTACGTGCAGGACCAACCCGACGCGGTGCGCCACCCACAGGCACGCGCACGGCTGGGCCTGCCACCGCTGAACTGATCTCTTGTTTGCCGATTCACTTTTTTGCGTTCCCCCTTTTCCTTTCCCCCAACCACAACGGAGACACCGTCCATGAAACAACTCATCCAACCCATCGCTCTCGCCGCCATCCTGGCCGCTTCGGGTGCCGTTCAAGCCCAGACCGTGCTGAAGATCGGATACGCCACCTCGGCCACCTCGCACTACGGTGTGGGCTCCACCGTGTTCTGCGACGAAATGGAAAAGGGCACACAAGGCCGCTACAAATGCCAGCAGTTCCCCAACTCGGCACTCGGTGGTGAACGCGAGCAGATCGAAGCCGTGCAGCTGGGCACGCAAGACCTGGTGAACACCTCCACCGGCCCGCTGGGCAACTTCGTGCCCGAGGTCAAGATCGTGGACATCCCCTTCCTGTTCCGTGACTACGACCACGCACGCAAGGTGATGGACGGCCCGATCGGCCAGGACCTGCAGAAGAAGATGGAAGCCAAGGGCCTGATCAACCTGGCCTGGACCGAAAACGGCTTCCGCCACATGACCAACAGCAAGCGCGCCATCAACCAGGCCGCCGACGCCAGCGGCCTGAAGATGCGCACCATGGAAAACAAGGTGCACATGGACGGCTACAAGACCTTCGGCATCCTGCCCACGCCCATGGCCTTCCCCGAGCTGTTCACCGCGCTGCAGCAGGGCACGGTCGACGGTCAGGAAAACCCGATCCCGGTGATCCTGGCGTCCAAGTTCTCGCAAGTGCAGAAGCACCTGTCGCTCACCGGCCACGTGTACTCGCCCGCGGCGCTGATCCTCTCGCCCGCGGTGTGGAGCAAGCTGTCCGCCGCCGACAAGGTCGCCTTCACAGAAGCGGCCAAGAAAGGCGCCGCTGCCCAGCGCAAGAAAGTCAACGACGACGAGAACACCGGCATCGCCCAGCTCAAGAGCGAAGGCATGCAGGTGGTCGAGAAGGTGAACGGCGAGAGCTTCCGCAAGGCCGTGGCGCCTGCCTACGCCGCCTTCGCCAAGGAGTTCGGCGCCGACAAGATCGCGGCCATCCAGGCTGTGAAATAAAGCGCGCCCCTGCGCCGGGCCTTGCGGCCCGTCTTCCCCCCTGAAGGGGGACAACACCTTGGGCCGGCGGAGCCGGACCCTTGGTGTTTCTGGGCTTGTTTCCCCTCGTTCGTGGCGCGCTGGTTCTTTCGCCACGTTGCTTTTCGCCCGTTGATTGAAGTCTCCGCATGAAATCTCTCATCCTTGCCATCGATCGCCGCATCACCGGCCTGTGCCTGTCGCTGGCTTGCGCCATCCTGGCGGTGATCTCTTGCCTGGGCATGTGGCAGGTGGTGACGCGTTTCGTGTTTTCACAGCCGTCCACCTGGACCGAAGAAATCATGCGCCGCCTGCTGATCTGGATGGTGATGCTCGGCACGGTGGTGGCGCTGCGCCAGGGCGCGCTGATCTCGGTGGACCTCATGCTGCGCCTCTCGCGCGGTGCCTGGCGCAGCACGGTGCGCTGGATCATCACCCTGGTCAACCTGAGCTTCTTTTCGGTGGTGCTGTGGTTCGGCATCGACCTGGTCTGGCGCGTGCGTTTCCAGACCTTTGCCAGCCTGGACCTGTCGATGGGCTGGGCCTACGCCGCCATTCCCACCGGTGCCCTGCTCGGCCTGCTGGCCACCGTGGCCCACCACGCCGACCCGCACCACGACGAACTCACCACCGCGCTCTGACGTGACCACCCCCATGAGCCTGCAACCCCTCACCCTTTCTGCTGGACACGCACCATGCCCTTGACCCTGCTCGTCACCATGCTGGTGTGTTTTGCCTTCAGCATTTCCATTGCCGTGTCCATCGGCGGCTCGGCCATCCTGGGCCTGGCGATCTTCGACAGCAACCAGCTCATCCTGGTGCCGAAGGAAATGTTTTCCGCCATCGACAAGTTCCCGCTGGCGGCCATCCCCTTCTTCATCCTGGCGGGCAACCTGATGGAGACCGGCGGCATCTCGCGCCGCCTGGTCAACTTCGCCAAGTCGCTGGTGGGTGGTGTGCAGGGCGGCCTGCCCATGACGTGCGTGCTCACCTGCATGATCTTTGCGGCCGTCTCCGGCTCGTCGGTGGCCACCACCTTCGCCATCGGCTCCATCCTCATTCCGGCGCTGGTCAAACACGGTTACCCGGTGGGCTACGCGGCCTCGCTGCAGGCCACGTCGGCCGAGCTGGGCGTGGTCATTCCGCCGTCGATTCCGCTGATCCTGTTCGGCGTGGCAGCCGAGGTGTCGATTGGCGAGCTGTTCATCGCCGGCGTGGTGCCCGGCCTGTTGATCGGCGCCTCGCTGATGCTGTTCGTGCACCTGTGGTGCCGGTTCAAGGGCCTGGGCAAAACCGATGGCGACGACCGCCTGGGCATGGGCGCGGCCACGCGCGATGCCAGCTGGGCCCTGCTGATGCCAGTGGTGATCCTGGGTGGCATTTACGGCGGCATCTTCACGCCCACCGAAGCCTCGGTGGTGGCCGTGTTCTACGCGCTGCTGGTGGGCATGGTGGTCCACCGCGAACTCAAGGTGAAGGACATCGTGCGCGTGCTGCGCAAGTCGGTGCTCTCCAGCGCGGTGATCATGTTCATCATCGCCAACGCCGGCCTGTTCGCCTTCCTGATCACACGCGCCGGCATCCCCGACGCCATCGGCATGTGGCTCACCAGCGTGTTGCAGTCCCCAGGCTGGTTCCTGCTCGGTGTGAATGCGGCGCTGTTCGTGATCGGCATGTTCATCGAGACCTCGGCCGCCATCATCGTGCTCGCCCCGATCCTGGTGCCGGTGGCAATCCATTTCGGTGTCGATCCGGTGCACTTCGGCATCATCATGGTGGTCAACCTGGCCATGGGCATGATCACCCCGCCGTTCGGCGTGAACCTGTTCGCCGCCTGCACGGTGGCCAAGATCTCGCTCGACCGCATCGTCGGCCACCTGCTGCCTTTCGTGCTGGTCATCATGGGCTGCCTGGCCCTCATCACCTACCTGCCTTCGATCTCGCTGGCCCTGCGCGACGCGGTGTTTGCCAAGCCCCCGGTGGTCGAGCCCGCGATCGGGCCCAGCATCGGCCCGCAGTAAACGCACGACAGCTTCGACCATGGCCCTGAACCACATTGCCAACACCGCCGTGCGCTCGGCCTCCGGCCAGACGCTGCCCGTCATCGACCCCGCCGACGGCCAGGCCTACGCCACCATCGAGCGCAGCAACGCCGCCGACATCGACGCCGCCGTGCAGGCCGCGCGCCACTGCTTCGACAGCACCTGGTCGCGCACCACCGCCGCCGAGCGCGGGCGCCTGCTGATGAAGCTCAGCCAGAAGGTGGCCGAACACGCCGACGAGCTCGCCGCCATCGAACAACGCGACTGCGGCAAGCCGGTGGCGCAGGCCAAGGCGGACGCGCTGGCCCTGGTGCGCTACTTCGAGTTCTATGCCGGCGCCGGCGACAAGCTGCACGGCGACACGATTCCCTACCTCGACGGCTACAGCGTGCTCACCTGGCGCGAGCCGCACGGCGTGGCCGGACACGTGGTGCCCTGGAACTACCCGATGCAGATCTTTGGCCGCTGTGTGGGCGGCGCGCTGGCGGCAGGCAATGTGTGCGTGGTCAAGCCGTCGGAAGACGCCTGCCTGTCGCTGCTGCGCGTGGCCGAACTCGCGGTGGAGGCAGGTTTTCCGGCCGGGTGCATCAACATCGTGACCGGCTACGGCCACGAGGTGGGCGACGCACTGGCGCGCCACCCCGGCATCGACCACATCAGCTTCACCGGCAGCCCGCGCGTGGGCACCCTCATCCAGCAGGCCGCTGCCGAACGCCACTGCCCCGTGACGCTGGAGCTCGGCGGCAAAGGGCCGCAGATCGTGTTCGACGACGCCGACATCGACGCTGCCCTGCCCTTCATCGTCAACGCCATCGTGCAGAACAGCGGCCAGACCTGCAGCGCGGGCTCGCGCCTGCTGGTGCAGCGCGGCCTGTACGAGCCGCTGCTGCAGCGCCTGGGCGAGCGCTTCGCCACGCTGCGCGCGGGCCCACCGGCCATGAACCTCGACCTGGGCCCGTTGATCCGCCAGAGCCAGCAGGATCGCGTGCGCGGTTTCCTCGACCAGGCGCGCGCCGACGGCATTGCCACGGTGGCGCAAGGCCGCGTGGTGGACGAGGCCGCGGCATCGGGCTTTTACGCCGCGCCCACCCTGCTGCGCGACGTGCCGGTGGACCACCGGCTGGCGCAGGAGGAGGTGTTCGGACCGGTGCTCTCGGCCATGGCGTTCGACGACGAGGACCACGCGGTGCAGCTTGCCAACGCCACGCCGTTTGGCCTGGTGGCTGGCGTGTGGACGCGAGACGGCGGGCGCCAGTTCCGCATGGCCCGGCGCGTGCGCGCGGGCCAGGTGTTCGTCAACAACTACGGCGCGGGCGGTGGCGTGGAGCTGCCGTTTGGCGGCGTCAAGTCATCGGGCCACGGCCGCGAAAAAGGCTTCGAGGCCCTGGTCGGCTTCACCACCCTCAAGACCGTGGCCTTCCGCCACGGTTGAACCCCACAAGGACACCACAGCATGCGAGTCAAGGATCTCTCCATCATCGTCACCGGCGCAGGCAGCGGCTTCGGCGAGGGCATTGCCCTGCGCCTGGCCGAAGAAGGCGCCCAGGTCATCGTGAACGACATCGACGTGGCCAACGGCCAGCGCGTGGCCGCCGACATCGTGGCTGCGGGCGGCAAAGCGGCGTTCGTTGCCGCCGACGTCACAAAATCGGCCGACGTGAAAGCGCTGGTGCAGGCCACGCTGGACCTGTACGGCAAGCTCGACGTGATGGTCAACAACGCGGGCTGGACGCACCGCAACCAGCCAGCGCTGGACGTGAGCGAAGACGACTTCGACCGCTGCTACGCGGTCAACGTCAAGAGCATCTACCTCGCGGCCGTGCACGCTGTGCCCGCGCTGCGCGCCAATGGCGGCGGCAGCTTCATCAACATCGCATCCACCGCCGGCGTGCGCCCCCGCCCGGGGCTCACCTGGTACAACGGCTCCAAGGGCGCCGTCATCACCACCAGCAAGTCGCTGGCCGCCGAGCTGGGGCCGGAGAACATCCGGGTCAACTGCATCAACCCGGTGATGAACCCGTTCACCACGCTGGGCCCTTCGTTCGCCGGCGGCGAGCTGACCGAAGAGCGGCTCAACAAATTCCGATCCTCCATCCCGCTGGGCCGCTTCTCCACCTCGCTCGACGTGGCCAACGCGGTGCTGTACCTCGCCAGCAGCGAAGCCGCCTTCATCTCGGGCGTGTGCCTGGAAGTGGACGGCGCGCGCTGCGTGTGATCATCCAACCGTGTCTGCGTCGCCCTTTCCTTCCAACCCACCGCGCCATGAAAACCATCCTGCCCATCGCCGCCCTGCTGGCCACCCTGTCGTTCGTCCCGTCTGTTCACGCTCAAACAGCCGGTGCCTTGCCCGCCAACAAGACGCTGCCCTCGGGCGTTGCCCTCAAATGGACCGCGGCCGGCACGGGCGAAAAGCCCCTGGCCACCGACACCGTGCAAGTGCACTACCGCGGCAGGTTGACCGACGGCAAAGAGTTCGACAGCTCATTCAAACGCGGCGAGCCCGCCACCTTCCCGCTCAACCGTGTCGTGCCCTGCTGGACGCAAGCCCTGCAGGAAATGAAAGTGGGTGACACGGCCGATGTGACCTGCCCACCGGCCACGGCTTACGGCGAACGCGGCATCCCCGGCGTGATTCCTGCCAACAGCGTGCTGGAATTCCAGGTGCAGCTGCTGGCGGTGAAGAAAAGGTAAACGGTTCCCAGGGCGCCGCGGTGCGCAAGATCGCGTTACCTGGCGATCTTGCGGTCAACCCTGGTCACCAGGCCCCCATGGAAGGTGATGACCGTCATGGTCTGAGGGTCCCGCGCGTGGGGAAAGTAGGTCCAGCTTTTCTCTTCGGGTTGACCCCTCACGACACGTTGGAAGGCTTCGTGGTCGGGCGTGCCGATTTTCAGGACCACCTCCCCCTCGCCCATGCCTTTTCGAATGAACTTGCGCTCTCCAGCGTCTGCGGCCAGGCCTGGAGTGGCGGCCAAGGCAAGCAGACACACGACGACGAATCTGGTTGAGGTCATTGGCTTCAAGTTGAACTTTTCGATCACAAACGTCTTCACCGGACAGACCGAAACAACACCCTGGCGAACCAGTTCTTGCCCACCACCACGGGCGGCAGCGGCTGGGCTCCGAGCGCCACCAGTTTGTCCTCCATCGCGGGCCAGCCAACACGCCGCGCGGCCTGCACAGGGGTCAGGCCGTCGAACTCGGAATGCAGGGTGGGGTCGGCCCCGGCGGCCAGCAGGAAGTGGGCAACCTCCTCCTGGCCAGCGAGGATGGTCGCCACCAGGGGCGTGGACAGAAATTCGGGGTGGGCATAGTTGACATCGACGCCCCGACTCACGTGGTACTCGACCAAAGCGAGATCGCCCTCTTCAGCCGCTGCAAACATCTCTTTCCAGTTTCCTCCGTCCATGGGGCCTCCAGTCGGATCAAAGTCAAGTTGACACCAAGGCGCGCAGCGGGCAGAGAAAGCGCCATCGAAAGATGAATTCCTGAAAGTTTCACGGGGAGAGCGCCTGCACGCGCAAGGCACGGGCGGTCGAAGGCCTTGCCTTTACCCGGACACAGGTTTGAGGGCGTGGGTGGGGAAACTCATGCAGGCTTGCGCGCCACGATGAAGGCCCGGATGTCCTTGCCACGCGTGCCGTGTCGCTCGACCGAGACGATGTCCAGGCCCTGCCGGCTGATGGCCGCCTGCAATGCGTTCGCCTTGAAGCAAAGCACGTGGGGAGCCTTGCCGATGGCTCGCATCACAGGCAGCGCCAGGTGGGGAATCAGTGGATTCATCTCGGAGATGCAGGGCGTCTTGGTGATCAACAGGCCGCCTGGCCGCAACGCCTGCACCGCCACCCCCAGTGCCTGATCGAGGTCACCCACCAGGTGCAGCAGGTTGAACGCCAGCACCGCGTGGTAAGCGCCCTGTGCGAAGGCCGCCGTGTCCGCATCAGCCACTGCGAACCTCAGCTGCGGCACCGGCTGGGCGGCCAGCTTTTCCTGGGCGATCGCGATCATGGGGGCCGACAGGTCTGTGGCCAGAAGGCTTCGGGTGGACGGTGCCAGCTGCAATGCCGTGGTCCCCGTACCGCAGCCGATCTCCAGCACATCCTGATTGACCGACAAGAAGGCCCGCACGCGCCGCAGCGTTGCTTCGTAGCCCGCCATGTCGGCTATCGGGTCAGCCGCGTACTTGTGCGCGATGCGGTCCCAGAAAAGCGACTTGGAGCGTGCCGTGACAGGGGTGCGCGGCGAGTGTCCTGCGGGCAGGGTGGGTGCGTTGTGATGAAGCGCCATGTTTGCAAAAAATTGAACCGGTGCAAAGGTGAAGCTCCGGATACTATCCATGCGCCACCTCGCAGGGAACTGCGAAAAACTGCAGCGGAGATATGCGTTTGCGTATGAATCAACTCGACTGGAATCAGCTGAAGGCGTTTCTTGAAACGGCTGAGACGGGCTCGTTGTCCGCAGCAGCCCGCAAGCTCGATCTCACCCAGCCGACGCTGAGCCGCCAGGTGGCGGCCATCGAGCAGCACATGGGCGTGACCTTGTTCGAGCGCGTGGGCAAGACCATGGTGCTCACCCCCACCGGACTGGAACTGCTTGAACACGCGCGCGCCATGGGCGCTGCCGCCGATGCGCTGGGCCTGGCAGCCACGGGCCGCTCGCAGGCGGTGGGTGGTGTGGTTTCCGTCTCGGCCACCGACGTCGTCGCGGCACAGCTGCTGCCGCCACTGGTGCGCCGGCTGCGCGAGCAGGAACCGGGCATCGCCATCGAGGTGATCGCTTCCAACGCCCTGAGCGACCTGTTGCGTCGCGAGGCCGACATTGCCATCCGTCATGTCAAGCCGGAGCAGCCGGAGCTGATCGCCCGGTTGATCCGCGAGGCTTCCGCCAGCTTTTACGCTTCTGAAGACTGGGTTCGGATTCATGGCCATCCGCGCAGCGCCGAAGATGCCGCCCGCCTGGCTTTTGTGGGCTCTGACCGGTCCGGTCAATACCTGGGCTACCTGCGCCGTCACGGACTGCCGGTGAGCGAGTCGAACTTCAGCTGCTACGCAGAGCACTCCGTCGCTCACTGGTCACTGGTGCGCCAGGGCATGGGCATCGGGGCCATGATGGAAGAGATCGCGCGGGACACACCGGGCATCGTGCGCGTGCTCGACGACGTGCCACCCGTGCGCTTTCCGATCTGGCTGGTCAGTCACCGCGAACTGCGCACCTCCCGGCGCATCCGGGTGGTGTTCGAGGCGCTGGCGCAGGGCCTGGGCTGAGAAGGCAACACCTGCCCTTTGGGGCAGTTGGGTGGATTCCTGGAGCACGCACAAAATACAGCGCAACCATCCGAGTCACGCCAGCACTCTCCATGAACCTGCTCCTCGTCGACGATCACCCCATGTTCGGCGTCGGCTTCGTGCATGCACTCACGCATGCCCGGGCTGGCGTGCAGGCGCGTGCGGTGCTCAGCCTCGATGAAGCGCTGGAGACGGCATGGCGATGGCCCGAGCTGGACCTCGTGCTCATCGACTACCGCCTCGCGGGTGATGACGGCCTGGAGGGGCTGCGCCGATTTGGCGCCCGGCACCCGCTGGTGGCCCGTGTGCTCATTTCCGGCCAGGAAGACCCGGGTCTGCAGGCTCAGGCGCGTGCGGCAGGTGCTGCGGGCTTCCTGGGCAAGTCGCTGCCGCTTGTGCAAATCCTGGCTGCGCTCGACAAGGTCGCGCGCGGCGGTGAGTGGTTCGACCACGCCTCGACGTCGGCAGGCTTGCGCTCTGGCCCGACAGCGCGCCAGCTCGAGGTGCTGAACCTCATCGCGCGTGGGCAACAGAACAAACAGATCTCGCACGAGCTGGGCATCGCCGAGCGCACCGTGAAGCTGCACATCACCGCGCTGCTCTGCGCCATGGGCGCGCGCAACCGCACGCATCTGTTGGTGCGTGCAAGAGAAGCGGGACTGATCTAGATGCAATCCCGGGTTCAGCCCTTGGGCGCAGCGCCCACCGCGCTTGAAACAGAGCAAATGGAGCGCCTTGTCCGCACCATGCCCGTGGCGTGGCTCCTCAGCATGCTGGGGGCTCTCATTTGTTACCTGCAGTTCACCGACACTCGCGGCGATCGCTTGCTTGACTGGTGGTTCGGCACTTTTTGTGCAGTGAGCCTGGCCCGCGTGTTGGCGGCCATCGCCGTGATGTCACGCCATCGACCCATGCCGACTTCGCGCGCCCGCATGCGCGCCTGGCTGGCAACCACTTTGCTGCACGCAGCACAGTGGGGGTTGCTGCCCCTGGTGCTGCTCTCACCTGGAACGGCGCAAGCCGAGTCGATCCTGCACATCACGCTGGTGGCCATTGCCATGGGCGGCTCGGTACGCCTGCCCGGTTTTCCGCGTGTGCTGGTCGCACACGTGGTGCTGGTGCTGGGTCCGCTCATCCTGCGCGACCTGCTGCTGGCCGACACGTACTTCGCCCTCATGGTCCTGCTGGTGTTCCTGATCGGTGTGTACGCACTGGTCAGTGGCCGAAACCAGTCACGCGCCTTGCGCGAGATCCAGGCACAACGCCAGCGAAACGACGAGCTCATCGCCGAGTTGCAGCTTGAGAACCAACGCAGCGAAGCTGCACGTGGCGAAGCCGAGCAGGCCAGTGCCGCACGCACGCGGTTCTTTGCCGCGGCCAACCACGATCTGCGCCAGCCGCTGCATGCCATGGGCTTGCTTTCTCAAACGCTGATCGAGCGCCACCAGGAGGTTGACGTTGACGAGGTTGCGCGCCACATCGGTGAGTGCGTGGACGGCATGGCGCTGGTGATTGATGACCTGCTGGAAATCACCCGGCTCGACGTGGGCAACCTGGCGCCGCAGTGGTCGATTTTTTCGCTCGACGATCTGCTTCGTGAATGCACCCGCCCCCATGAGCCTCTGGCCCGCGCCATGGGGCTGAAGCTCGATCTGCGTGCATCCGGGCTGGCGGTTCGCTGCGATCGTGCCTTGCTCGGCCGCGTGCTGTCCAACCTGCTGTCCAACGCCATACGCTACACGGCGCACGGCCAGGTTCGGGTGCATGTCGATGCCTGCGGAAACGCTGTGCAGCTGCGGGTGGAAGACACCGGCATCGGCATTGCCAGCGACGACCTGCCCCGCATCTTTGACGAGTTCTATCAGGTGGGCAATCCGGCCCGTGACCGCCGACTGGGTCTGGGTCTGGGGCTGGCCACTGTCAAACGCCTGAGCGATCTCCTGGGCCTGGGTGTCTCGGTGGAATCGGCGTTGGGGCGTGGCAGCACCTTCTCGATCACGTTGCCCCTCGCGCCGGCGTCATTGGTGTCCATGACACCGACGAACCCGCAGCCCATGGCCGAGACCTCGTTTCCCTCTCGCCGCGTACTGGTTGTGGAGGACGACGCCGACTCGCGCGCCGCATTGGTCGGCCTGTTGCGATCCTGGGGTTGCGAAGTCCGCTCGGCAACCAGCGGCCACGCCAGCATGCAACTCGTGCACAAGGGCTTTCGCGCCGAGGCTCTGGTGGTCGATCTGCGCCTGGCAGAAGGGGCCAGTGGTATCGACGCGGTGCAGGACCTGCGCCGCGCACTCGACGACGACCGCCTGCCTGCACTCATCGTCACCGGAGACGCCGGCAGTGACCACATGAAACGGGCACAAGGCGCTGGCCTGCCTGTGATGGTCAAGCCCGTGCGCCCTGTGCGTCTGCGCGCCTTTCTGGCGCACGCCTTCTCGACATCCATTCACCCCGCTGCTTGACCGGGATACAAAGTCTCAGCGCCCGGTCAGCGGGTTGCGCGCCGGCTGACCCTTGCGTGTGCACACCGCTTCGGACACCGAGCGACCCATCACGCTGATGGACCCTCCCACAAAGCAGTTGTACTCCTGCCCGCTTTTGGTTCTGACCGCGTATCGCGTGGTGGTTCCATCATCCACGCGGTTGCTCACGGTGAAGGCTTCTTTGTCCAGGCCCAACGCGAACGCAGTGCGGTCGACGATGGCCTGATCACTGACGGCAATCGACGCGCAACCAGCTGCGAGGACGAGGGGAGCGAAAGCCAGGGCAAGCCCCGTGCGCGCGGTGAAGTTCATGTGCTTTTTCCTTGAAGGCTGGTGGTTGCAAAGCGCCGATGTTAGGAAGCACGCCCGGTACGCGAAACAGCACCTTTGGGCACATCGACCACAAGACATGTCGCATGCCCGAAGGTGCTGTTCTTCAGCGACACGTCCATCCCTAGCATCCGCATCCAT
Organism: Burkholderiales bacterium; assembly: GCA_038327405.1. GTDB lineage: Bacteria > Pseudomonadota > Gammaproteobacteria > Burkholderiales > Burkholderiaceae_C > Hydrogenophaga. The sequence continues at coordinate 13,777 of JBBQKZ010000074.1, forward strand.
CCCCACACAAGGAGCTTGAACAGGATGAATGCGAAACTAAACGGGCTGCTTTCGGCCCTCCTCTCGGTGGTGCTGCTGTCCGCTTGCGGCGGCGGTGGTTCTGATGTGCCGGCGCCCCCCTCGGCCGGTGTCCGGTCACTCACCATCAACCTCAGCGGCAACGGCCTTGTCGGCTCGCAGCCGGATGGCATCAACTGCGGCAGCGACTGCGTGGCCGACTTTGCCAACGGCTCGGTCGTCACGCTCACGGCCACGCCCGGCTCGCGCCAGCAGCTTGCGGGCTGGAGCGGCGCGTGCACCGGCGCTGCGCTCACCTGCACCGTGACCATGACCGAGGCCCGGACTGTGGGTGCAAGCTTCACCCCCAGCCCCGCAACGCGCTTCCCGTTGACCGTATCCACCACGGGGGACGGGCGAATCACCTCGTCGCCAGCAGGGATCGACTGCGGCAGCACCTGTGCCGCCAGCTTTGATGCCGATGCGGTCGTCGGCCTCAACGCTGTGCCCGGCGCCGGGCACGTGTTCGAGGGCTGGAGCGGCGCCTGCAGCGGTACCACCACCTGCAATGTGACCCTGAGCGCGGCGCGCAGCGTGACGGCAGCTTTCCGTGCCAGCGCCCCGGTGGCCGGCTGGGGCACTCTGGTGCGCCTGGCTGGTGCAGGAGCTTCGGCGCCACAGGTCGTCATCGACAACAGCGGCCGTGCCACCGCCGTCTGGCTGCGTCTTGAAGCGGGCACCACCCAGAACCATGTGTGGGCCAGCCGCTCCAGTGGCGGTGGCACCTGGTCGACGCCGGAGCGGTTGGAGACGAACATGGGCAATGTCACCCGGTTGCGGCTGTCCATCGACCGCAACAGTGGCTTTGGCATGCTGTTGTGGACGCAGACCGGTGCGACGCAGGACTTGCACGCCCGAGCGCTCGACCCCGTGAACGGTTGGGGCCCCGAGGCCCGCGTGGAGAACAGCGCAGGTGTGGTGGGTGAGAGCACCGTTGATGTGGACGCCGCGGGCAATGCTGTGGCCGTGTGGTCGCAGATCGGCCCGGCAACCCGCTTCAGCATTTACGCCAGTCGCCACACGCAGACCGGTGGCTGGGGCACGCCGGCTCTGCTGGAGAACAATGAAGTCGTGGGCAGCGTCGACGGTGAACCCGTCGTGGGCGTCACGCCCAATGGCGAAGCCCTGGTGGTGTGGAAGCGCTCCGGCGCAGGCAGCGGCAACGGGTTGTGGAGCAACCGCTTCGCCGTGGCCACTGGCTGGGGCGTTGCTTCGCAGGTGGTCGCGGACGCGGGCTCTCTTCAGAGCATCGGCCGGCACGACCTCGCCGTTTCAGACAATGCCAATGGCCTGCTGGTCTGGGGGCAACTTGACATCAGCGGCGGTGCAGGCAACAACGGGATCCGGTTCAAACGCTTTGAATCTGGCACGTGGTCGCAGGGCAGCAGCGCGGTGACTGCTGCGGTCCCGAACAACCAGGGCTTCATCAGCACGCCCGTTCTGCGTTCCAACGCAGGGGGCGACGCCGTGGTGGCCTGGGTTGATTTCGACAACTCGCTGCGCCTGGCAACGGCAACCGCCGGTGGAGAGTTCGTCAACGCAACCCGGGTGCGAGCCGCCAACACGGGAACCTGGCTGGGTCTGCCAGCCCTCGGCATCGACGATTCGCGCAGTGCTCTGGTCGCCTGGGCCGACCCCGTGAGCCAGGATGCCATGTTGGCCCGCTACACAGTGGCCGGCGGCTGGGCCGCCGCCGCTGCCAACGAAAACTACCCGGATCCCTCGAGCCCACCTGCACTTGCCATGAACGAGCCGGGCAATGCGGTGATGGGCTGGGCACAGCTGTTCCCCAGTGTGGGCGACGAAATCGTGCTTCGGCGCTATGCGTCGGGACGCTGAATCGGGCAGCCCGCCATGGACGTGACCGCTCTCGCCAACGCTGCGCAGGCCATGGGCGCGTTGCAGCGCTGGCATGAGCGGGGCGCGTACTTCCTGTGGCGTAGCCACCGGGTCTTTGTCGCCAGCGATGGTGTCGGGCCACCGCTGGTCCTCATCCACGGTTACCCGACCAGTTCGTACGACTGGCACCTGGTCTGGAAAGGGCTCGCCAGGCACAACAGCCTCATTGCCCTGGATCTGCTGGGTCTGGGTTTCTCGGACAAACCCCGGAACTGGCACTACGACATCGCCAGCCATGCAGATCTGCTCGAGGACTTGCTGGTGCACCGCGGTTGCCTGCGCGTGCGACTGCTCGCGCACGACCTGGGTGTGAGCGTGGCCCAGGAACTGCTTGCGCGCCAGCTTGAGAAGCGTCACCGCATCTCCATAGAGGCCGTGGTGATGCTCAACGGCGGCCTGTGCCCGGATGCTTACCGCCCGCGCCCCATCCAGCGGCTGCTGGCTTCGCCGCTGGGCGGCTGGATCGGCCCGCACATTCCGAGGGCTGCCTTTGATCGTTCCATCCAGTCGCTGTTTGCGCCCGGTGCGCCCGCCGGGCAGCAACTGCTCGATGACTTCTGGGCCTTGGTCAAATACAACGAAGGCCTGCTCGTGGCGCACGCCGTGGGCCGCTTCTGGCGCGACCGCCTGCGGTTGAACGACCGCCTGCTGGCACCGCTGCTGCACGATGGCGTGGCGGTTCGCCTCATCAATGGCGCGGCCGATCCCAACTCGGGCTGGCACATGGCCGAGCGCTACCTTGCCTTGGTACCGGACGCAGACGTCGTGCGCCTGGCCCATGTGGGGCACTGGCCGCACATCGAACAGCCTGCGGCGACCACCGATGCGGTATTGCAGTTCCTCGAGCACCCCGGAGTGGCAGACCCTTGCCGTTGGAGACGTTGAAACTCGCGCAGCGAACACAGGCGCACACCTGGCACTCTGGCGAGTCAGCGCAGAGACCGGGCTCTGCCACTGCCCCGTTCCCTGATGCTGGTCTCACCGTGTGTGGACTGGACACCCACCAGCCTGCCCACCAACAGCCCCGACTCTCTGTTGACCCACGAATGGGTGTGCTAGACGCGCGAAACGGGTCCGGACCGCCATTGCGTTGTCTGATGCGTGTTCAAGCCTGCAGGACGGGCGCAGCAGCAGCGTACGCAAAGAGTTGTGACTGGATCAGCCTGGTCCGCTCAGCACTGTGGGTGAGCGCACGGGCCATGCGAGGCTCAAGGCCATATCGACTGGCCACAACCAGTCCGGTCTGCACAACGCCATGGTGCGCAGCGAGCAGATCATGGCAGGCACTTTCAATCTCATGAAACTGCTGGGTCGATTTGAGGCATGCCGGCTTGCGAAACAAGGCCGAGGCGAAGCTCTCCATGTCTGCGGTCATTGCTTCGGAGAGTTCAACGATCTTCTCCATCAGCTCCCCAGGCACACTGCCGCTCTCGTTACTCAGCCCACCCGTCTGGTCTTCCACCTGCCCCAGGAGGCATTCGACAGCGATCATGAGGTGGCGCAGATGGTTGCACGCGGCATGAAAATACACGAAACCTTGCTCCATCAATGTCTCCCGAAGCTGGTGTGGAATGAGGGGGATTGCGGGGCGCAGGTTCAGCTTCTGAACGCCTGCACGGCTTCCGACAAGCGCACGGCCTGCTGGCGCAGGCTCTTTGCCGCGGCTGCGCTCTGCTCGACGAGCGCTGCGTTTTGCTGGGTGGTTTGATCCAGCTGCGTGATGGCGGTATCCACCTGCGAGATGCCCTGAGCCTGCTCTCTGGTGGCACTGGATATCTCCTCGATGAGGCCGGACACTTTCTGGACACCGCCAACGATCTGGGTCATGGTCTCTGCGGCCCTGCCGACCAATGCGCTTCCCTTCTGAACCTTCTCGCCGCTGTCGTCAATGAGGCCCTTGATGTCCTTGGCTGCGGCAGCGCTGCGCTGGGCGAGGTTTCGCACCTCGGCGGCGACGACCGCGAAGCCGCGGCCTTGCTCACCGGCACGGGCCGCCTCCACCGCCGCGTTCAGCGCCAGGATGTTGGTCTGAAACGCAATGCCGTCGATCAGGGAGGTGATGTCGGCAATGCGTTTGCTGCTGGTCTGGATGCTGGACATCGTTGCAGCCACGTCGGAGAACTCTTGCCGACCATGCTCGGCATCGGTGCTGGCTTGCTGCGCAAGACGCTCGGCTTGCTGGGTCCGCCCGGCGTTGTTGGCAACCGTTGCATTCATCTGGGCCATGCTCGCTGCCGTCTCCTCAAGGTTCGCAGCAGACTGCTCGGTTCGTGAGCTCAAGTCGGCGTTGCCATTGGCGATCTCCGTGCTGGCCACCTCGATGCCTTCCACTTGCTGTGCCACGTCGTCCAGCAGCGAGCGCAGGTTGAGACCCGCCTGATTGACTGCCCGGGCAAGCAAACCGATGTCGTCCACCCTGTTGAGGACAGGCATGTCCACGCTCTGGCCAGCGGCGATCAGTTCGGCGTTGGCCAGGATGGTCTTGAGAGGCGCGGCAACTTGCCGCTCTATCCACCAGGTGGTCAGCAGCCCACAGGCACCCGCCAACGCCAGGATGGCTGGCAAGACAGGGGGCAACCAGGTTGCCGCTGCCGCG
>JBBQKZ010000075.1:0-18222 GCA_038327405.1 Burkholderiales bacterium
CTTGGTCAGGCCATCGGCATCGACCTTGCCGATTACTGCGGCCTCCAGTACCGCCGGGTGTTGCACCAGGGTGGCTTCCACCTCGAACGGGCTCACATAAATACCGCTGACCTTGAGCATGTCGTCGTTGCGGCCCGCATAGGTGCAGTAGCCGTCGGCATCGCGCGTGTACTTGTCGCCGGCCTTGGTCCAGCCGCCCTGGAAGGTGTCGCGGGTCTTGGTTCGGTTGTTCCAGTACATCAGCGCCGCGCTCGGGCCCTTGATGTAGAGGTCACCGATCTCGCCGTCGGGAACCGGCTGGCCGTCTTCGCCGCGCAGCTCGATCTCGTAGCCCGGAACCGGTTTGCCGGTGGTGCCGTAGCGCACGTCGCCCGGGCGATTCGACAGGAATACGTGCAGCATCTCGGTCGAGCCGATGCCGTCGATGATTTCCACGCCGAAGTGGTTGGTCCAGCGCTGACCGATGTCTTGCGGCAGCGCTTCACCGGCCGACGAACACAGGCGCAGCGCCACGTCGCCTTTCTTCGGCAGGTCGGGGCTGGCGAGCATGCCACCAAAGCCGGTGGGGGCGCCGTAGAACACCGTGGGCTTCAGCTCGGTGAAGCGCTTGAAGCAGGCCTGCGGTGTGGGCCGCTCGGCCATCAAAACCACGCTGGCGCCCACGCTGAGCGGGAAGGTCAGCGCGTTGCCCAGGCCATAGGCGAAAAACAACTTGGCTGCAGAAAATACCAGGTCGCTTTCGCGCAGATTGAGCACGGCCTTGCCGTACAGCTCGGCGGTCCAGTACAGGTTGGCCTGGGTATGCACCGTGCCCTTGGGGTCGCCCGTGGAGCCGCTGGAATAGAGCCAGAACGCGGGCTCATCGCCGTGCGTGTCGGCCGGCTGCGCGGATGCGCTGGTCGCGACCAGCGTGGAGAAATCGTGCGCTCCAGAGGGCAAGGGTTCGACAGCGCGCGAAACGATCAGGTGCTTCACTTCGTTGGGCTTGGAGGCCAGCGCCGCCTGCAGCGTGGGCAGCAGCGCGGCCGAGACAAAAGCCGCCTGTGCGCGGCTGTTGGCCAGCATGTAGGCGTAATCCTGCGCGGTCAACAGCGTGTTCACAGCCACCGGCACCACGCCGGCGTGCAGCGCGCCGAGAAAGGCCACCACCCAGTCGCTGCTGTCGTGCATGAGCAGCAGCACGCGCTCTTCGCGGCGCAGGCCCAGCGCCGTGAGTGCGCCGGCGAAGCGCCGCACCTGGTCGGCGAGTTCGCCGTAGGTCAGCGTGCCTTGGTCGTCGATGAGGGCCGTCTTGTTTGAACGGCTGGTGTTGAGGTCGAGCAGGTGGCGGGCGAAGTTGAAGCGCTCGGGTGGGGCGGCGGTGGTGGCCATGGGTTTGTCTCCTCTGCGGGCGTTCGGTGATCAGTATTTCAAGGCTACCGCCGAGGCGGCGAGCACGTCCAGCGCGGCGCTGCTGGCCTGCACGGCGCTGCGGCGGTGGTAGAAGCCCAGCGCGCGCAAGCCGCCGAGTTCTTCGCCGCCGCCGGCGCGGCCCGGGCCGCCGTGCAGCGACATCGGCATCACGTTGCCGTGACCGCTCTGGCTGGCCGCCACGTCGGGCGAGATGGCGTGCACGCGGCCGTGGGCCGGGCCGAGTTCAAGCGACGCGGCGGCGATGAAGGCCGGGTCGGCGCTGTAGACCGAACACACCAGCGAGCCTTCGCCGCGGCGGATCAGCGCGTAGGCTTCTTCAATGCTGTCGTACGCCATGAGCGTGGCCACCGGGCCGAACACCTCCACTTCGTGCAGCAGCCTGGCTTTCGCAGGTTCGCGCGAGCCCAGCAGCACGGGCGCCACGCAGGCGCAGGACGCGTCCGCTTCCACCAGCGCGGTGCTGCTGCCGTCGAACAGCATCTCGGCTTCGGTTCGCAGCTTTGCTATCCCTTCGATCACGCTGGCCTTCTGCTCCTGGCTGACCAGCGCACCCATGCGCACCGCTTCATTGCGCGGGTTGCCCACCGAGATCTTGGCGAGCTTGGCGCCGATCGCCTGCGCTGCCGCATCGAACAGGGCGCGGGGCACAAACACGCGGCGGATCGCGGTGCACTTCTGCCCGCTCTTGACCGTCATCTCGCGAACGACCTCGCTGACCAGCAAGCCGAAGGGTTCGCCCTCGCCTGTGGCAGCCGGGTCAAGCAAGGCGCTGTTCAAGCTGTCGGCTTCGATGTTGCAACGCACCGAGCGCTCGGCCACGGCGGGGTGGCTGCGGATGATGCGCGCTGTATCGGCCGAGCCGGTGAAGGAGACCACGTCGAAAGGTTGGAGCTGGTCCATGAGGCCGGCGGAGGAGCCGCACACCACCGACAGCGCGCCCGGCGGCAGGATGCCCGCGTCGATCACGTCCTTGACCATGCGCTGGGTGAGCCAGGCGGTGGCGGTGGCGGGTTTCACGATCACCGGCACGCCCGAGAGCAGCGCGGGTGCGGCTTTTTCCCACAGGCCCCAGCTCGGGAAGTTGAAGGCATTGATGAACAGCGCCACGCCGCGCGTGGGGGTGAGCATGTGCTGGGTCTGGAACACCGGGTCCTTGCCCATGCGGATGCGTTCGCCATCGAGCAGTGCGCGTGCACTGCCCAGGGCTTCGCCTTGTTTGGCGTAGTAGCCCAGGGTGAAGATGCCGCCGTCAATGTCGACCGCCGAATCTTTGGTGGTGGTGCCGCAGTTGGCGGTGGCGATCTCGTGGTACGCGTCGCGGTTGGCCTGCAGCACTTTGACGATGGCGCCCAGCAGGCCGGCGCGCTCGCCATAACTCAAGGCGCGCAGGGCGGCACCACCCTGTTCGCGGGCAAAGGCGAAGCCGGCGACAAGATCCAGGCCGGCGCTGCTCACGCGAGCCAGTTCGGTGCCGAGCACCGGGTCGTACAACGGCGTGCCCGCGCCTGAGCCGGTGACCCATTGGCCGCCGATGTGGTTGGGGAGCAGGGTAGAGGTGGTCATGGTGGGTGAATTCGGGTCGAGCGAACAGCCGGGGCTGTTCGCGGGTGGAGAATGGCGCTATAAATGCATTATCTTGCGTGCGCCGAGATGTGCATTAAAGTGCATGTTGTGGTGCTTGGCAAGCCCCCAACGGGTTTTTTCCCGACCCGATGAAACCATTTGAAAGCGCAGGCACCCGATGGACGCTGCCGATTCCGGCCTGATGGCCGACGCCCGGCCTGTGGACTCCACTGTTGTGGAAGAAGCGGCAAGAAACCCCTTTCTGGTGGCGCTGGGCGAGCGCGTGCGCACACTGCGTTCGCGCCGCGGCATGACGCGCAAGGCCGTGGCCGTGGCGGCCGATGTGTCCGAGCGGCACTTGGCCAACCTCGAGTACGGCACGGGCAATGCCTCCATATTGGTGCTGTTGCAGGTGTCGCAGGCGCTGCACTGCTCGCTGGCCGAATTGCTGGGTGATGTGAGCACAAGCTCACCCGAATGGCTGCTTATACGCGAGCTGCTCGAAGGGCGCGGCGAGGCCGATTTGCGCCGCGTTCGCGTGGCCATCGGCGGCCTGCTGGGCGGCGGTGCGGTGCCTGGCGGCGACCCTGGCCGCAGCGCGCGCATCGCCTTGATCGGACTGCGCGGCGCGGGCAAATCCACGCTGGGCCAGCGCCTGGCCGACGACCTCGGTTTTGCCTTCATCGAACTCAGCCGCGAGATCGAGAAGTTCGCCGGCTGCAGCATCAACGAAATCCACTCGCTCTACGGCACACCGGCCTACCGCCGCTACGAGCGCCGCGCACTCGAAGAAGCGATCCAGATCTACCCCGAGGTGGTGATTGCCACACCGGGTGGCCTGGTGTCGGACGCGGCCAACTTCAACCTGCTGCTCTCCCACTGCACCACCGTGTGGCTGCAGGCCGACCCGGCCGACCACATGGGCCGCGTGGCGGCGCAGGGCGACATGCGCCCCATGGCGGCCAGCCGCGAAGCCATGGAAGATTTGAAACGCATCCTGGCCGGGCGCTCGGCCTTCTATTCCAAGGCCGACATGAGCTTCAACACCAGCGCCTACAGCCTCGAAGACGCATTCCAGGCATTGCGGGTCCAGGTTCGCGAGCAGTTGGACATGGTTACAAAACATGCATGAAAGTGCATTGACCGTTTTGACTTCGTGAATTATTATTCACGTCATTGGGCTCCCGCCAGCATTTGATTGCCGGTTTGTCGGGGCCTCCACGCCGCCCGAGGAGACAAACCCATGAACGACACCGCCATCGCCACCGCGCCCGCTGCAGCCGCCCCCGTGGCGACCACAGCCCCCACCACGGTTGACTACCGCACCGACCCCAGCCAGTACCGCCACTGGAAGTTGTCGTTCGACGGTGCGGTGGCCACGCTGGCCATCGACATCGACGAAAACGCAGGCATCCGCCCCGGCTACAAGCTCAAGCTCAACAGCTACGACCTGGGTGTGGACATCGAACTGCACGACGCGCTCAACCGCGTGCGCTTCGAGCATCCCGAAGTGCGCACCGTGGTGGTGACCAGCGCCAAGGACCGCGTGTTCTGCTCCGGCGCCAACATCTTCATGCTCGGCGTCTCCAGCCACGCCTGGAAAGTGAACTTCTGCAAGTTCACCAACGAAACGCGCAACGGCATCGAAGACTCCTCCAAACACAGTGGTCTCAAGTTCGTGGCCGCGCTCAATGGCGCCTGCGCCGGTGGCGGCTACGAGCTGGCCCTGGCCTGCGACGAGATCGTGCTGGTGGACGACCGCTCTTCGGCCGTCTCGCTCCCCGAAGTGCCCTTGCTCGGCGTCTTGCCCGGTACCGGCGGCCTGACCCGCGTGACCGACAAGCGCCATGTGCGCCACGACCTGGCCGACATTTTCTGCACCACCAGCGAAGGCGTGCGCGGCAAGAAGGCGGTGGACTGGCGGCTGGTGGACTCGATCGCCAAGCCCCAGCAGTTCGCGGCCCACGTGAGCGAGCGCGCTGCCGCCCTGGCTGCGCAGAGCGACCGCCCCGCCGGTGGCAAGGGCGTGGCCCTGCCACGCATCGCGCGCACCGACAGCGCCAACGGCCTGAGCTACGCGTATGTGAACGTGACCATCGACCGCGCCAAGCGCAGCGCGACCATCACGATGAAAGCGCCCACCGGCGCGCAGCCGCAAGACATCGCCGCCATTGGAGCAGCGGGTGCTGCCTGGTGGCCGCTGCAGATGGCGCGTGAACTCGACGACGCCATCCTGTGCCTGCGCACCAACGAACTCGACATCGGCACCTGGCTGCTCAAGACCGAGGGTGATGCAGCCGCCGTGCTGGCCAGCGACGCCGTGATGATGGCCAACAAAGACCACTGGCTGGTGCGCGAGACGCTGGGCTTGATGCGCCGCACCTTCGCGCGGCTCGACGTATCCTCGCGCAGCCTGTTTGCGCTCATCGAATCCGGTTCCTGCTTCGCCGGCTGCTTTGCCGAGCTGGCCTTCTGCGCCGACCGCGCCTACATGCTGGCCCTGCCGGACGACGTCGAGAAGGCGCCCAAGCTGCAGCTCGACGGCTTCAACTTCGGCGTGCTGCCCATGGTCAACGACCAGTCCCGTCTGCAACGCCGCTTCTACGAAGAAGCCGCCCCCATGGCCGCCGCACAGGCTGCCATTGGCCAGGCGCTCGACGCCGACGCTGCGCTGGCCCTCGGCCTGGTCACCGCCGCACCCGACGACATCGATTGGGACGACGAAGTGCGCATGGCGCTGGAAGAGCGCGCTTCCATGTCGCCCGACGCGCTCACCGGCCTGGAAGCCAACCGGCGCTTCGCGCAGAAGGAAAACATGGCCACGCGCATTTTCGGCCGGCTCACCGCCTGGCAGAACTGGATCTTCATCCGCCCCAACGCCGTGGGCGAAAAGGGCGCGCTCAAGGTCTATGGAAAAGGCGACAAGGCCACCTTTGATTTCAATCGCGTCTAAGGTCGCAAACATCATTTCCAAAACGTTGTGCGGTGGGTATCCCGGTGGAGCCCGCAGCAACCGCAACAGACTCCACCGTTGAACTGCCCATTGGAGAGACAGCCATGTCCAGCATCAACTACAGCGACAAGATCCCGAACAACGTCAACCTGAGCGAGGACCGCACCCTGCAGCGTGCGCTGGAAGGATGGCAGCCCAACTTCATCAACTGGTGGGACGACGTGGGCCCCGAAGGCTCCACCGACCACGAGGTGTATCTGCGCACCGCCGTGAGCGTGGACCCGCAAGGCTGGGCGCAGTTCGGCCATGTGAAGATGCGCGACTACCGTTGGGGCATCTTCCTGAATCCGGGCGATGCCGAGCGCGAGATCCATTTTGGTGACCACAAGGGTGAGAAGGCCTGGCAGGACGTGCCTGGTGAACACCGCGCCAACCTGCGCCGCATCATCGTCACGCAGGGTGACACCGAGCCAGCGTCGGTGGAGCAGCAGCGTCACCTGGGCCTGACCGCGCCCAGCATGTACGACCTGCGCAACCTGTTCCAGATCAACGTGGAAGAAGGCCGCCACCTGTGGGCCATGGTCTACCTGCTGCACAAACACTTCGGCCGCGATGGCCGCGAAGAAGCCGACGCGCTGCTGCAGCGCACCTCGGGTGATGCGGACAACCCACGCATCCTGGGTGCTTTCAACGAGAAGACCCCCGACTGGCTGGCCTTCTTCATGTTCACCTACTTCACCGACCGCGACGGCAAGTTCCAGTTGTCTGCATTGGCTGAAAGCGCGTTCGATCCTCTGGCCCGCACGACCAAGTTCATGCTGACCGAAGAGGCGCATCACATGTTCGTGGGCGAGAGCGGCATCTCCCGCGTGCTCTCCCGCACCGCGCAGGTGATGAACGAACTCAAGACCGACGACCCGGCCCTGATTCGCGCCGCCGGTTGCATCGACATCGGCACCATCCAGCGTTACCTGAACTTCCACTACAGCGTGACCATCGACCTGTTCGGCGCCGACCAGTCCAGCAACGCCGCGATCTTCTACAGCTCGGGTCTCAAGGGCCGTTTTGAAGAAGGCAAACGCGGCGACGATCACGTGCTCAAGGGCCAGACCTACAAGGTGCTCGAAGTGCACAACGGCCAGATCGTCGAGAAAGATGTGCCGATGCTCAACGCGCTCAATGAAGTGCTGCGCGACGACTACATCCGCGACTCGGTGGCCGGTGTGGGCCGCTGGAACCGCGTGCTGGAAAAAGCCGGCATCGCGCAACGCCTGGTGGCGCCGCACAAGGCGTTCAACCGCCAGATCGGCGCCCTGGCCGGCGTGAAGACCACGCCCGAAGGCAAGGTGATCACGGACGCCGAATGGGCCGCCCGCAAAGACGAATGGCTGCCGACCCCGGGCGACTTTGCGTTTGTCGCTTCCCTCATGGGCCGTGTGACCGATCCGGGCAAGTTCGCCGGCTGGATCGCACCGCCGGTGATGGGTATCAACCGCCAGCCAGTGGACTTTGAGTACGTCAGGTTTAATTGATCCACCCCCGCGCCGCGCCTGCGGCGTGTCACCCCCTCAAGGGGGCGATGCCTGCGGCCTGGCAAAGCCAGTACCGCGGCATCCTTGAATGAGGCCCGCGCTCGCTGCCGGGCTTTGTCCGTTTTGGAGACCCTCATGAACGCCACCGCCGAAGCCGCTGTCATCAAGCAGCACCTGATCGATCCCGAGATCTGTATCCGTTGCAACACCTGCGAAGCGATCTGCCCGGTGGGTGCGATCACGCACGATTCGCGTAACTACGTGGTCGACGCGTCCAAATGCAACCTGTGCATGGACTGCATTTCACCTTGCCCCACCGGCTCCATCGATAACTGGCGCAGCATGCCGCTGGTGCGCGCCTACACCCCCGAAGAGCAGCTCACGTGGGACGAGCTCCCGCCCGAGCTGCCGCCCGAAGAGCTGGAGGGCTTCTCACCAGCAGCATCCGTTCGGGCTGAGCCTGTCGAAGCCCTTGCCAAAGACTCCACTGGAGAGCAGACCTTCGTCGCCAGCAGCTATGGCGCCACCCTGCCACCGTGGTCCGCCGCGCACGCCTACGCCAACCTCTACGGCCCCAAGGCCACGCAAAAGACCGTGACCGCCAGCGTGGTGGGCAACCTGCGCGTGACGGAAGTGGGCAAGACGGCCGGCAGCGACTACGACACGCACCACGTGGTGCTCGACTTCGGTGCCATGCCGTTCCCGGTGCTGGAGGGCCAGAGCATTGGCGTGATCCCGCCCGGCCTGGACGCCAACGGCAAGCCGCACCACGCGCGCCAGTACAGCATCGCCAGCCCGCGCAACGGCGAACGGGTTGGGCACAACAACCTCTCGCTCACCATCAAGCGCGTGCTCGAGGACCACCAGGGCCAGCCCGTGCGCGGCGTGGCCAGCAACTTCATGTGCGACCTCAAGGTGGGCGACACGGTGGAGGTGATCGGGCCGTTCGGCACCAGCTTCCTGATGCCCAACCACCCGAAGAGCCACATCGTGATGATCTGCACCGGAACTGGCAGCGCGCCCATGCGTGCCATGACCGAGTGGCGCCGGCGCCTGCGCGCGTCGGGCAAGTTCGAGGGTGGAAAATTGATGCTGTTCTTCGGCGCACGCTCGCAGGAAGAACTGCCGTACTTTGGTCCGTTGCAGAACCTGCCCAAGGACTTCATCGACAGCAACTTCGCCTTCAGCCGCACGCCCGGCGCTCCCAAGCGCTATGTGCAGGACGCCATGCGTGAACGCGCGGCCGATCTGGCCGTGCTGCTGCAGGACCCGAACACTTATTTTTATGTGTGCGGCCTCAAGAGCATGGAAGAGGGCGTGGTGCTGGCGCTGCGCGATGTGGCGCAGGGCGCGGGCCTCAGCTGGGACACGATCGGCGCTGCGCTGAAACGTGAAGGTCGACTGCATCTCGAAACCTATTGACCTACCCGCCGGCATGCGCAGGCAGGGATAGGTCTGTCAAAGCAGCAAACCGCGCGTGGTGAAGCGGGTGCCCACGTCCCGTGCGAAGGCGGGATGCCGTACATTCCTGCCTTCGTATGAACAACGCCCATACCCCTGCCCCCACCCGCAGCCGCCCCGCCATCGAGGTCGATGTGGTGATGCGGCGCGAGCCGGTGAATGGCCCCATGAGCCGCTGGCAGCCGTTTCGCTGGGTGCTGGCTGATGTGCTGCCGCGAGGCAGCCCCGACGAGACCGAAGCCGAAGGTGTGGAGCACGACCACGGGCCGCAGGCCGTTGAGCCCGTGGACGCGGTCGCCGGTGAAGCCGATCCCTCGAGCCACTGGTTGTTTCCCCGCTTTCGCGTGATGCTGTTTCGCGACGACGCCGAGGGCTATTTTCTCAACCTCAACAGTCCGCAGCCTTGCTTCTGGGTCTTTTGGCGCGCCGACGAAGAGCGCCTGCTCGACGGTGAGCCCATGGCCGTGCCGCAGATCGTCACGCTGAGCTACCACGACGCCGGCCGCTGGCTCGACGCGCAGGAGCGCGTGGACCAGGTACCGGCTGCGCCCGAGGTGGTGGACTGGTTGCGTGGTTTTGTGGATACGACCTACCAGCCCGAGCCCAAGCGCCGGCGGCGCCCCGAGAGCTTCAAGCCCTTGACCGACCGTTTTGGCCAACCGGTGCGCATCAGCACCGACAAACAACGTGGCGGCGGCAAACCCGCTGGTCAGTGAGTATGGCCACGAACGACGACGACAACTTTTTTTCGCGCTGGTCGCGCCGCAAGGTGCAGGTGCGCACCGGCGAGCCGCTGCCGCCCGAGCCACCGCCTGCGCCGTTGGTGGTCGCGGCGCCGGTTGCCGTGCCCGCTCCCGCGGCCCCGGTGGCGGAGCAGCCGCCCGAACCTACTCCGGCCCTCACGCTGGACGACGTGGCCCGGCTCACGCCCGAGTCCGACTACTCTGCCTTCGTAGCCAAGAGCGTGTCGCCCGATGTGCGCAATGCCGCGGTGAAGAAACTCTTCACCGACCCGCACTACAACATCATGGACGGGCTCGACATCTACATCGACGACTACTCCCAGCCCAGCCCGCTGTCGGTGGCCGATATGGCCAAGATGGTGGGTGCGCAGTTCCTCAAGCTGGTGGACGACCCGAACGAGCCGAAGCCGGTTGCCACCGTGAACGCAGAGCCGCAGACCGAGCCGCCCGAAGAGGTGGCCCAAGCCGCGCCAGAGGCTGAAGACGCCTCGCCAGAAGACAACAACGACACTCCCGTCCCCGAGACACCGGACCCCCACGATGACCACGCTGATCTGCAATTGCAACCAGACCATGCCCCTGAACCCGAAGGTTCTGGGCGAGGCCCTGGATGAAGACCTGACCCTGCACACCACGCTGTGCCGCCGCGACGCCCCCGCCTTCCAGCGTGCGGCTCGCAGCAACGAAGACCTGGTGGTCGCCTGCACCCAGGAGAGCCGACTCTTCACCGAACTCTCCGAACAGACCGAGGGCGCGGTGTCGCTCGACGTGCGGCCGATCAAGTTCGTCAACATCCGCGAAACTGGCGGATGGGGCCGCGAAGCGAAAGACGCCACGCCCAAGATGGCCGCGCTGCTGGCCGCCGCGCGTCTGCCCGACGCGGAGCCGGTGCCCACCGTCACCTACAAGAGCGCAGGCCGCCTGCTGATCATCGGTGCGTTGCAAGACGCAGAGCGCGTGGCCGATCTGGTGTCCGACACGCTGGAAGTGAGCATCCTGTCCACCGGTGGCACCGGCATGCAGACCCGCCGCTACCCGGTGATGGCGGGTGCCATCGGCGAGGTGCGCGGCTGGCTCGGCGCGTTCACGGTGGACTGGACCACCAACAACCCGATCGACCTGGACCTCTGCACGCGCTGCAACGCCTGCGTGGCTGTCTGCCCCGAAGGCGCCATTGGTCTGGACTACCAGATCGACATGGACAAGTGCAAGAGCCACCGCGCCTGCGTGAAGGCCTGCGAGGCGGTGGGCGCCATCAATTTCCAGCGCGATGCGCAGGAACACAGCGAAACATTCGACATGGTGCTGGACCTGCGAGCCGCACCGGCTTTCACGCAGCACGCGCATCCCCAAGGCTACTTTCACCTGGCCGATGGCGTCGACCACGCAGCCGGCATGTCCACCGTGCTCAAGCTGCGCGAGCTGGTGGGCGAGTTCGAGAAGCCCAAGTTTTTCACCTACAAACAAAAGCTCTGCGCGCACGGTCGCAATGAAACCGTGGGTTGCAACGCCTGCGTTCAAGTCTGCTCGGCGCTGGCCATCAGCAGCGAGATCAAGCGCAACCAGATCGTCGTCAACCCCAACCTTTGCGTGGGATGCGGCGCCTGTACCACCGTGTGTCCCACGGGCGCGCTGTCGTACGCGTATCCGCGTGCCAGCGAGCAGGGCGTGAAGCTGCGCACCTTGCTCGCCACCTACGCCAAGGCCGGCGGCCAGAACGCTGCGCTGCTGCTGCACAGCCAGGAAGCGGGCACGGCGCTGGTCAACGAACTGGGTCGCGTCGCATCGATGGACAAGGCGTTCAACGGCGTGCCTGCCCGCGTGATCCCGATGCCCTTGTGGCACACGGCGTCTATCGGCCTGGACGTGTGGCTCTCGGCCTTTGCCTATGGCGCCTCGCAGGTCTGGGTGCTCATGACCGGCGAAGAAGCGCCGCAGTACCGTGAGGCGGTGCGCGAGCAGATGGCGGTGGCGCAAGCCCTGGTGCTGGGTCTGGGCTACAGCGGTCACCATTTCCGTCTGATCGAGGCCACCGACACCCAGGCGCTCGACGCTGCGCTGGTTGCCGCGCCGGCACAGACCGTCAAGCGCCGCGCCACCTTCGCCATCCAGGCCGAAAAGCGCGCCACAGTCGAGCTGGCGATTGACCACCTGCTGCAGGACAGCGCCGCCCAGCGCCCCGCCATGGAGGCCATTGCGCTGCCCGGCGCCTCGTTGCTCGGCACGATCAACGTCAACAAGGACACCTGCACGCTGTGCCTGAGTTGCGTGAGCGCCTGCCCTGCCAGCGCCTTGCAGGACAATACCGAGCGCCCGCAACTGCGCTTCATCGAGAAGAACTGCGTGCAGTGCGGCCTGTGCGCCAGCACCTGCCCGGAAGACGCCATCACCCTCCAGCCGCGCCTGTTGATCGGCGAGCAGCGCAAGCAGTTGCGTGTGCTCAATGAAGCCCAGCCCTACCATTGCATCCGCTGCGCCAAACCCTTCGGCACGCTCAAGGGCATCGAGGTCATGCTGGGCAAACTCGCGGGTCATTCCATGTTCCAGGGCGAAGCGCTGGAGCGCTTGAAAATGTGCGGGGACTGCCGCGTGGTGGACCTCTACTCCAATCCGGGCGAGACCCGCATCACCGATCTCTGAACGCCGATGAACAACAGCATTCCGATCACGTCCGCCCTGGACGAAGAAACCGCCCGCGCCGAGGTCTATGGCCTGCTGGCCGCGCTGTACTACGCACCGCCAACGCCCGAGCTCATGGCCCAGCTGCGCGTGGCCGTGACCGAAGCGCCTGCGGCCGGAGGCTTTCTGGAAGAACCGTGGCGCGAGGTGGTGGCAGCCGCCCGCGAGATGGACGACGCCGCCATCACCGCCGAATACAACGCGCTCTTTGGCGGCGTCGGCAAGCCCGAGATTTACCTGTTTGGTTCTCACTACCTCAGCGGCTTTCTGAATGAAAAGCCGCTGGCTGCGCTGCGCACCGACCTGGCCGCGCTCGGCCTGGGGCGGGACGACACCATGTCGGAAACCGAAGACCACGTGGCCTATCTCTGCGAGGTGATGCGCTACCTGATCGCCGGCGATGACGTGGAGGTGGCCAACCTCACGCAGCAGCAGAAGTTTTTCACCACCCACCTGCAGCCCTGGGCTGCGCGCATGTGCGACGACATCGCAGCGCACCCCAAGGCCCGCTTTTACGCCACGCTGTCTGCGTTCACGCGCGCGTTTGTGGGCGTGGAGGCGCAGGGCTTCGACATGCTGGCCTGAGCCCGCGTTCACCGGCTTTTACTGCGCGCCGGGCCGCCCATCGTTGGTAGGCGTGGCGGTGGGGGCCAGCGGATCGGTCAGCAGCTTCACAGTGAATGCAGCACCGCTGCCCTCCACCCGGTTCGCCGCCGAGATGCTGCCGCCGTAGCGCTCCACCAGGCCCTGGCTGATCCACAGCCCGAGGCCGTTGCCGTCGTTCTTGGTCGTGAAGAAGGGACGAAACAAACGCTCCTGTGCTTCCGTACTCAGGCCATGACCTGAGTCTTCGACCCGCAAGAGCGCGCCGCCCGCGTGCACCCCGCGAGGGCCCTCGGGCACCCAGTCCTGCGTCACCAGCCGCAGCACACCACCTTGCGGCATGGCCTGGATGGCGTTGATCAGCAGGTTGATGATCACCTGCTGCAGTTCCTGCCGATTGAAGCCCACGCGACGCGTGGCCTGCAGGTCGCGCTGCACTTCGATGTGGGTTTGCGACATCAAATGCCCCACCAGCACCAGGCAGTCGTTGACGGTGCGGCTGAGGTCCAGCGACTCCACGTAGCCCGCGTACTCGGTGGGGCGCGCGTACTGCAGCAACTGCGTGACGATCAGGCGCATGCGCTCGATCTGTTCGTCCAGCAGTTGCAGCTCCCCGCGCACCGGCTGCGCATGCGCACCGAGGGTCTCGCGCATCAGGTCCAGGTTGCCCTGCATGACCGCGATCGGGTTGTTGATCTCGTGCGCGATGCTGGCCGTGAGCTGGCCGATGGCCGCGAGCTTCTCGCTCTTCACCAGTTGCTGCTGCGCCATCTTCAGCGAGGCGTTGCTGCTCTCCAGTTCGTGCGTGCGTTCGGCCACCTTGTGGTCGAGCTCTTCGCCCCAGCGCTGCAGCGCCGCGGTCTTGTCGTCGATCACATCCAGCAGCTCGTCCAGATGGCCGGCCAGCGCGCCGAGCTCGTCGCGCGCTTCAAGCGCTCCCACACGCGCCGTGCTGTGGCCTTCTTCCACGAGTTGCATGGTGCGGTTCATGCGCTGCACCGGCTGGAAGATGCTGCGCGCCCAGCGGATGGAGAGCACAGCCGACAGCACCGTGACCAGCAAAAAGATCAATCCCAGCGCGGCCATCATGGCGTAGCGCACCAGCCGGAAAGGCTGTTCGGTGAAGCCCACGTAGAGCATGCCGATGCGCGCACCGCTGGCGTCCTGCAGCGGCTCGTAGGCTGACACGTACCAGTCGTTCACCACGAAGGCGCGGTCCAGCCAGGTGTTGCCGCGGCCCAGCACTGCGTCGCGCACGGTCTGGGACACGCGGGTGCCGATGGCGCGCCGGTCCTGAAACAGGCGCACGTTGGTGGTGATGCGCACGTCGTCCATGAACAGCGTGGCCGTGCCCTGGCTGCCGAAAGGCAGGGCGCCTTCGGGGTAGACGATGCGGTTGATGTGGTCAATGAAGTCGAGGTTCTGGTTGAGCAGCAGGCCACCGCTGAGCCAGGCGATGGCCTGCCCCGACGCGTCGCGCACCGCCCGGGTGGAGAGCACCACCAGAGCGCGGTTTTCGGCCTCGCGGGTGTCGGGTGCGGCGTTGCGTGTGGGCACGAGCGCAATGCGCAGGCGGGCCATGAGGTGGGGCGCCAGCGCGGCCAGGGCCTCGGGTTCCAGTTGCATCAGGCGCGCACGCGCCGGTTGGTCGGCCGCCTGCAGCGAAGCGCGGATGGCCGCCGGCATCGCGGGTACCGGCTCTGCCGTATCGCTGGTGCTCAAGCCCGCCGGTGCGGCGCGCGCCAGGGGCCGGCCTTGAAGGTCGTACAGCACCAGAAAGTCCAGCCCCAGTTGTTCCCGGGCCCTGGCCAGCTGTTCGCTGGCGAAGCCTTGCGCCACGTGGCGGCTGGGGCGCAGTGCCGCGTACAAGGCCTGCGATTCGGCAACGCCGCGGGTGCCCGATCCGACTTCACCGAGCACCTGGTCGAAGTAGCCGTTGGCCACCGCGAGGTCGCTGCGCACCTTGGTGATCAGCAGGCGGTCATAGGCCGCGTTGCCCCACAGCGCCAGCGCCAGCGCCATGAGCGGAAACGCCACCAGCAGCGGCAGCAGCGCCATGGCCAGCAACTTGTTGCGGACGGAGCCTGCCAGCCAGCGCGGCGTGCGCCAGAGCGTCACGAGCCTGCCCACTCGGCCACGCGTCGTTCAAGCGTGCGGCGCGAGACGCCCAGCAGTTGAGCCGCGCGTGTCTTGTCACCCTGCACCGAGTCGAGCACGGTGAGGATGTGCAGCTTTTCCATGGCGTGGAGGTCGGTCGGTGCGGTCCTGGGTTCGGCAGGGCGGGTCTCGCCCGGGTACAGCGCCGACACATTGAGACTGCCCAGGATCAGCGAGCGCTCGATCAGGTTGCGCAGTTCACGCACGTTGCCGGGCCAGTCGTATTGGGCCAGAAAATCCATCTCCTGTTCGCCGATGGCCAGCGGCTCCACACCCAGCGATGGCGCGAGCTGCGCCATGAAGTGCGCCACCAGTTCGGGGATGTCTTCCTTGTGCGCGCGCAGCGGTGCGAGGTTCAGGTCCACCACCTGCAGGCGGAAGAACAGGTCCTTGCGGAACCGACCGGCCTCCACTTCGGCGCTGAGCTGGCGGTTGGTGGCCGCGACGATGCGCAGGTTCAGCGGCACCAGCTGTTCGCTGCCCACCGGGCGGATCTTCAGGTCTTCAATGGCGCGCAGCAGCGTGGCCTGGATGGCCAGCGGGAGCTCGGCGATCTCGTCCAGAAACAGGGTGCCGCCCTGCGCGTAGTGAAAGAGACCGTCGCGTGCGCGGGTCGCACCACTGAAGGCGCCCTTGGCGTGGCCGAAGAGTTCGCTTTCGATCAGCTCGGGCGACACCGCCGCGCAGTTGACCGGCACGAACGGTCCGCCCGCGCGGCTGCTTTGCGCATGCAGTTCACGCGCCACCAGTTCCTTGCCGGTGCCCGACTCGCCCTGCAGCAGCACCGTGCTGTTGACCGGCGCCACACGCGCGATCGACGCGCGCAGGTGCTGCAGGTCGGGTGACTGGCCCACCAGCGCTGTGCCGCGCCCGGGGGCTGGTGCCACCGCCCGGCGCAGCACGAAGTTTTCGCGGCGCAGGCGCGAGCGCTCGTAGCAGTGCTTCACCGCATTCAGGATCTGCGGCACGCGAAACGGTTTGAGGATGAAGTCCGAAGCCCCCGCACGCAGGGCTTCGATCGCGGTGTCCAGGTCGGCAAAGGCGGTGATCAGGATCACCTCGCCGGTGAATCCTTGTTCGCGCAATTCCTTCAGCCAGACCACGCCGCTTTTGCCGGGCAGCGAGATGTCCAGAATGATCAAGTCAACATGGTGGCCGCGCAGCCACTGCGCGCCGTCTTCGGCGCTGGTGGCGCTCATCACGAAGTGGCAGCGCGGTGCCAACGTCTTGACCAGAAAGTTGAGCATGCCCTGCTCATCGTCGACGATCAGGATCGACCAGTCTGGCCAGCCTTCGAGGGCTTTTTCGGGCCCGGAGGGCAAAAGAGAGGTATCCACTCACCAAGATTCTACGGATGAGCCCTACGAAAACAGTGGGGTATTGGCGCAAACCCCACGATGGTGCGGGGTGTTGAATCGCCTGGGCGGTCGTGGTGCACGCGACAAATTGTCGCGACCAGGGGCGACAGCTTGTCCGACCTCGCCGGCCCTCATCGCCACCGGCATGCGGGTAATCCCGAGGTGGTCAGCGAGACCATTGTCGCGATTGTGAGTGTGCTCAAGGTGTGGCGACCTGCCCGCGCCAGGCCTGGCTTCCCCGGCACCGATACCTTTGGCCTATGGCACGCTTCTGGCTATCAAAAGCGCAGCAAGCTGTGATGCTGCAATGCCGCATGAACGGTGCTCTGGTCACGAGGTGTCAATCACTTCCTGCTACGTATGAACCACCTTGCAACCCATACCGGCTAGGGTTAGATTCCACGTATGCAAAAGGTCCGCACGTTGTGTTGGCGGACCCGTTTCAACCTGGAGATCTGCATGACCAAGCCCTCCCGCCCAACCGCAGGTGAAGAACGCTCCGGCCTGAACCGGCGCACCCTGTTCGCAGGTGCGTCCACGGTCGGCGCACTCGCTGCCGCAGCCACCCTGATTCCGCGCGCACCGGTCGAAGCAACTGCAGCGGTTGAGGCCAGACCCGCGCCCGCCAAGGGTGGTGGCTACAGCCTCAGCGACCACGTCAAACAGTACTACCAGACCACCCGCATCTGAGCGGACGGCTGTTCCTTGAATCCCCACGTTCTCGTTCGTTCGCTGCCCCAGCCAGGGGCGCAGGCCGCTTCCACAGCGGGTTGCCAAGCGACTCATCAGGAGGCACAACCATGCTGCTGACCAAAAAATCATCCTCCACCGGCGGACACGCCTCGCGCGTGCATTCCACCTTCGTCCACAACCTCCAGCGCGGCCTGTCTTCGGCCCTGCCCACCATGGACCGCCGCGCGTTTCTGCGCCGCTCCGGCATGGGTGTGGGGGTCGGTCTGGCCGCTTCGCAGCTCGTGCTGGTGAAAAAGGCCAAGGCCGCCGAAGGCAAGTCCATCGACGGCACCGGCAAGATCGAGGTCAAGCGCACCATCTGCACGCACTGTTCGGTGGGCTGCGCCACCGACGCGATCGTGGAAAACGGTGTCTGGGTGCGCCAGGAGCCGGTGTTCGACTCCCCCATCAACCTCGGCGCCCACTGCGCCAAGGGTGCGGCCCTGCGCGAGCACGGCCACGGCGAGTACCGCCTGCGCTACCCCATGAAGTTGGTCAACGGCAAGTACGAGCGCATCAGCTGGGACGTGGCGCTGAACGAAATCACCGCGAAGATGAAAGAGTTGCGCGAGGCCAGCGGCCCGGACTCGGTCTACTTCGTGGGCTCCTCCAAGCACAACAACGAGCAGGCTTATCTGTTGCGCAAGTTTGTGAGCTTCTGGGGCACCAACAACTGCGACCACCAGGCCCGCATCTGCCACTCCACCACGGTGGCCGGCGTTGCGAACACCTGGGGCTACGGCGCCATGACCAACTCGTACAACGACATGCAGAACAGCAAGTGCGCGTTGTACATCGGGTCGAACGCCGCTGAAGCGCACCCCGTGTCCATGCTGCACATGCTGCACGCCAAGGAAAACGGCTGCAAGATGATCGTGGTTGATCCGCGCTTCACCCGCACCGCGGCCAAGGCCGACGAGTTCGTGCGCATCCGCTCCGGCACCGACATTCCGTTCTTGTTCGGCGTGTTGCACCACATCTTCAAGAACGGCTGGGAAGACAAGCAGTACATCAACGACCGCGTGTAC
>JBBQKZ010000076.1:0-18072 GCA_038327405.1 Burkholderiales bacterium
CAAGCAGCTCGACGGCGACCCGTTCACGACCTTCGCGGCGGTGAACGACAAGGGCTCCATCGTGACCGGCAAGGTCAAGACCGTGGACGCCAAGGGTGCCGAGATCGACCTGGGCGAAGACGTGCTGGGTTACCTGCGCGCGAGCGAAATCAGCCGTGACCGTGTGGAAGACGCACGCAACATGCTGAAAGAAGGCGACGAAGTGACCACCGTGGTGGTGAACATCGACCGGAAGACGCGCAACATCCAGTTGTCCATCAAGGCCAAGGATGCCGCTGACCAGCAGGAAGCCATGGCGACCCTGAGCCAGCAGTCTTCGCGCGAAAGCGCCGGCACCACCAGCCTGGGCGCCCTGCTGCGCGCCAAGCTGGACAACAACAACGGCTGAGTTCGATTGCCGGCGCGTGGTCAGCGCATGCCTCGCGGCATGCACCCTGACCGGGCGCCGGTCCTTGAATGACCAAGCCCAAATCCGAACACATGACCCGCAGCGACCTCGTTGAAGCGTTGGCCAGCCGATTTGGCCAGCTGACCCACCGCGACGCAGAGTTCGCGGTCAAGGCCATCCTCGACGCGATGGGAGACGCACTGGTCAAAGGTCACCGTATCGAGATCCGTGGCTTCGGCAGTTTTTCGGTCAATCGCCGATCACCGCGTGTGGGCCGCAACCCACGTTCGGGCGAAAGCGTGATGATTCCTGAAAAGCGCGTTCCGCACTTCAAGCCAAACAAGGCCCTGCGCGAACAGGTGGACGCCAGGACGGCCGAGATGCTCGGGCGCGAACCGACCAAGCCAACGTGAAGGCCACTGCTTCCGCAGCGACCTGATCGCTACAATCGCGCCACCACAAAAGGGGACGATTTGAAATACCTGATGTGGCTGCTCAACGCAGCCATTTTTTTTGTGTTGTTCGCCTTCGCGCTGAACAACCAGGACAGCGTGACGCTCAACCTGTTCTTCGGTGCCAGCTGGCAGGCGCCGCTGGTGCTCGTCATTCTGGTTGCTCTGGTCCTCGGGGTTTTTCTCGGCGTGCTGGTCATGCTGCCGCTGTGGTTGAGGGCCAAACGGTCACGTCGCAGCGCGGCCTCAGCCGCAGCCAGCACGTCCTTCGACACCGACTCCACCCTGTTCCCCGACCCCAGCGACCGCCGACATGGACTTTGACTTCACCTGGCTGCTGTGGGGCCTGCCGCTGGCCTTTGGTCTGGGCTGGGGCGCGTCCCGGCTCGACTTGCGACAGTGGCGCATGGAGAGCCGCCAGGCGCCCAAGGCCTACTTTCGTGGCCTGAACCACCTGCTCAACGAGCAACAGGACCAGGCGATCGATGCCTTCATCGAAGCGGTGCAGGGAGACCCCGACACGGCCGAGCTGCACTTCGCACTGGGTAACCTGTTCCGGCGCCGCGGCGACTACGACCGCGCCGTTCGCGTGCACGAGCACCTGCTCTCCAGGGCGGATCTCAGCAACAAGGACCGTGACCGGGCACAACATGCACTGGCCCTGGATTTCCTCAAGGCAGGCCTGCTGGACCGCGCAGAGGCTGCACTCCACAAGCTGCAAGGCTCGGCGTTCGAGGGTGAGGCCTTGCTGGCCTTGCTCGGCATCTACGAGCGTTCACGCGACTGGCCGAGGGCCAAGGAAATTGCGCAGCGGCTGGAGACCGCGGAACAGGGCAGCTTTGCCCCGCGACTGGCTCACTACCTCTGTGAGGAAGCCGAGATCGTGCAACGCGGAGGCGACATCGTGGGCGCACTCACGCTGCTGGACGAAGCCGTGTTGCGGGCCCCGCAACTGGCTCGCGGCTGGATGGCCATCTCGGCACTGAGGGCGCAGGCCGCCAACCCTTCCGGGGCCTTTGACGCCCTGCTTCGGTTGAACCGCCACGCGCCTCAGTACCTCCCCCTCGTGTCCGGGCAACTGGCCACACTGGCGCGCCAATGTGACCGGGAATCCGAGGCGATCACGCTGCTGCAAGCCAGTCATGAGCGGGCCCCCTCGGTGGACGTCACGGAAGCACTGGCCGCACTCAGCACGGACTCTGCAGCGGCCCGCATTCGCTACCTGAACCATCTGGAAAGTGAGCCATCCCTGGTGATCTCGGCCCAGTGGCTGGCGGGCGAAACCTTATCGGACCCCAAAGCTCAGGAGCGTGTGAAACTGGCGCTGGATCAGGCGTGCGGCCCACTCAAACGCTACCGATGTGCGGCCTGCGGATTCGAGGCGCGCCAGCACTTCTGGCAATGTCCCGGTTGCCAGGCCTGGGACAGTTACCCCGCACGCAGGGTTGAAGAGCTGTAGACCTGGTCAGGCCTTTCCGAAGCCGCCACCGCCCGGCGTGTGGATCTCGAAGATGTCGCCGGGTTTCATTTCGGCCTGACCGATGTGCCCCAATGCTTCAACGGTGCCGTCGGTTCGCACCACGCGGTTGATGCCCACCCGACCTGACTCACCACCGGCCATGCCGAAGGCGCCGTGCAAGCGACCATTGGACAGGATGCTGGCCGTCATGTCTTCCAGGAAGCGCACGCGTCGCACACCGCCGTGCCCGCCGTGCCAGCGACCGGCGCCGCCCGAGCCTTCACGGATCTCGTAGCTCTCCAGCCGAACGGGGAAGCGGAACTCCAGCACCTCGGGGTCGGTCAGGCGAGAGTTGGTCATGTGGGTCTGGACCACGCTCGTGCCGTCAAAACCTTCGCCGGCGCCACTGCCACCCGAGATGGTTTCGTAGTACTGGTGCTTCGCGTTGCCGAAGGTGAAGTTGTTCATGGTGCACTGGCTGGCCGCCATCACGCCCAGCGCGCCATACAGCGCATTGGTGATGCAGCTCGACGTTTCCACGTTGCCCGCCACCACCGAGGCCGGCGGGTTGGGGTTGAGCATGGAACCCGGCGGGATGATGACCTTGAGCGGCTTCAGACAACCCGCATTGAGCGGAATATCGTCATCAACCAACGTGCGAAACACATACAGCACAGCCGCCATGCAGACCGCAGTGGGGGCATTGAAGTTGTTGGGCTGCTGGGCCGACGTTCCCGTGAAGTCGATCTCGGCACTGCGCTCGGCGGTGTTCACCCTCACCGAGACCTGGATCTGTGCACCGTTGTCCAGCGGCAAGGTGAACGCGCCGTCCTTGAGGCGCGTGATCACGCGTCGCACCGACTCTTCAGCGTTGTCCTGCACGTGACGCATGTAGGCCTGCACCACGTCCAGCCCGAACTGATCGACCATCTTGCGCAGTTCCTGCACGCCTTTCTCATTCGCCGCGATCTGCGCCTTGAGGTCGGCCATGTTCTGCGACGGATTCCGGGAGGGAAACTCGCCGCTCTGCAGGAGCGCTACCATTTCGGCCTCGCGCAGCACGCCGCGGTCCACCAGCTTCACGTTGTTGATCTGCACGCCCTCTTCTTCAATGCGTGTGGAGAACGGTGGCATGGAGCCCGGCGTGGTGCCGCCAATATCGGCGTGGTGACCGCGTGAACCGACGTAAAAGGTTGGTTCTCCGCCCAGGTACACCGGCGTGATCACGGTCACGTCGGGCAGGTGCGTGCCACCGTGGTACGGATCGTTGAGAGCGTACACGTCGCCCGGCTGCATCTTTCCGGCGTTCTCCCGGATCACGGTCTTGATGCTTTCGCCCATGGAGCCCAGGTGCACCGGCATGTGCGGCGCGTTGGCGATCAGGTTGCCCTGCGCGTCGAACAGCGCGCAGGAAAAGTCGAGCCGCTCCTTGATGTTGACCGAGTAGGCCGTGTTCTGCAGTTGCAGACCCATCTGCTCGGCGATATTCATGAAGAGGTTGTTGAACACCTCCAGCAGCACCGGGTCCACCGTGGTGCCCACGGCGTAGGTCACCGTGCGCGGAATGCGGCGGTCCAGCACCAGATGATCGAGGGCGGTCAGCACGGCCTCCCAGCCGGGTTCGACCACGGTGGTGGCGTTCTTCTCGGCAATGATGGCCGGCCCCGGGACCACATCGCCCGGGCGCAAGTCTTCACGCACCACCAGGGCGGCATCGAGCCACTGGCCGCCGGAATACATGCGCACGGTCTCTCTTCGTGGCACTTCGCGAGGCTCATGCGTTTCGAAACGGGGTTCGTCGGGCGCATCTCCGGCGACCACGGCCTCCACCGAGACCGCCTCCACCACCAGGCGCTTGCCCTGCATCAGAAAGGCAAAGCGCTGGCGGTAGGCGATTTCAAACGCAGACTCGATCGCAGCGAGGTCGCCGAAGGGCACCACCAGCGCCGAGTCGCTGCCCTCGTAGCGCACATGCACCCGGTGGTGCACCTTCGCTTCACCGGCATTCACCTGCTGGCGCTCCAGCTCGGCCAGCGCGGTGTTGCCCAGCGCATCGAGTCGTTCGGCAACCAGGGGCAAGGAGGCGGCGGCCAGGGGCAGTTCAATGGCCTGCTCCCGAATCACGTTCTGGTCTGCCAGGCCCATGCCGTACGCACTGAGCACACCCGCCAGCGGATGCACAAACACACGCGTCATGCCCAAGGCATCGGCGACCAGGCAGGCGTGTTGGCCGCCCGCGCCACCAAAGCACTGCAGCGTGTAGCGGGTCACGTCGTAGCCGCGCGCCACCGAAATCTTCTTGATGGCGTTGGCCATCTGCTGGACTGCGATGTTGATGAAACCTTCCGCCACTTCTTCCGGCGCCCGGCCGGTCTGCGTGGCCAGCTCGCCAAACCGGGCCTGCACCGCCTCCAGGCTCAGCGCCTCGTCGGCCCTGGGGCCGAACACCTTGGGAAAGTACCGAGGCTGGATCTTGCCGGTCATGACGTTCGCATCGGTCACAGCCAGTGGTCCGCCGCGGCGGTAGCTGGCTGGCCCGGGGTTGGCACCGGCGCTTTCGGGGCCCACCCGGAAACGGGCGCCGTCGAACGAGAGGATGGATCCTCCGCCGGCAGCCACCGTGTGAATACTCATCATGGGCGCACGCATGCGCACACCGGCCACCTGGGTTTCGAACTCGCGCTCGAATTCACCGGCGTAGTGCGACACATCGGTGGACGTGCCGCCCATGTCGAAGCCGATCACCTTGTCGTGACCCGCCAATCCGGCCGTGCGGGCCATGCCCACGATGCCACCGGCCGGTCCGGAGAGGATGGCATCCTTGCCCTGGAAAACGTGGGCGTCGGTGAGGCCGCCTGAAGACTGCATGAAGAACAACTTGACGCCCGGCATGTCGTCCGCCACCTGTTGCACGTAACGGCGCAGGATGGGTGAGAGGTAGGCGTCCACCACGGTGGTGTCGCCCCGGCTTACGAACTTCATCATCGGGCTCGTCTGGTGCGATGTGCTCACCTGCGTGAACCCCACCTCGCGCGCAATGCGGCTGGCTGCCTGCTCGTGATCGGTGAAGCGGTAGCCGTGCATGAACACGATGGCCACACTGCGCAACCCACGGCCGTGCGCTGCCAGCAGATCGTCCCGAAGTGCGACCTCGTCCAAAGGCTGCAGCACCTCACCCTCGGCTCCCACACGCTCCTGCGCCTCGATCACTTCGCTGTAGAGCAGCTCGGGCAGGGTAATGCACCGATCAAAGAGGCGTGGGCGGTTCTGGTAGGCGATGCGCAAGGCGTCGCGAAACCCCCGCGTGGTCACCAGCAAGGTGGCTTCACCCTTGCGTTCGAGCAGTGCGTTGGTGGCGACCGTGGTGCCCATCTTCACGCACTCCACCTGGGCCGGTGTCACGGGCGCGCCGGGCGCGAGACCCAGCAGGTGACGGATGCCGGCCACCGCGGCATCGCGGTATTGCTCCGGGTTTTCCGACAGCAGCTTGTGCGTGATCAGCGATCCGTCCGGCTTCTTGGCCACGATGTCGGTGAATGTGCCGCCGCGGTCGATCCAGAACTGCCAGCGGGTACCCAGGGGAGAAGCGTTGTCTTGCATGGTGACGGGACTTTAGCGTTGAAAGCAATAGGGCACAAAAATCACATTGGCTTCATGGCCAACCGACTGCACCCATTCGCGGGAAAACTTTTCACCCAGGCGCTTGAGCTCGGCTTCGACGGAGGGCGCGATGCGCTCCACCTTCATGCCTTGCGCGACCAGCTCGCGGGTGGACTCGGTGGCTGCGGCCTCGCTCATCGCCCAGCCACGCGCCTCAGCCCGCATCGCAGCCTGCCTCACAGCCTGCTGCACCGACACCGGCAGCGCGTCGAATGCCTTTTGATTGACGAACACGAGGTTCTTGGGAAACCAGGCGTTGATGGGGTAGTAGTGGTCGATCTGACCCCAGACCTTGTTCTCCACACCGGTGACCGCCGAGGTGATCATGTTGTCGACCCGACCATCGGACAGGGCCTGGTTCACCTCGGCCATGGGCACATCCACCGGCGCGGCACCCAGCATCTGGGCAATGCGCTGGGTCGAGAGGTTGTAGGTGCGCATGCGGGTGCCCTTGAGATCCGCCATGGAACGCACCGGTGCTTCCGCGAACAGGCCCTGCGGCGGCCAGGGCACGGCATAGAGCACCTGGAGTCCACGCGCGGCCAGGTGCTTCTCGATCAGCGGGCGCTGCAGGCCCCAAAGGCGCAGGGCATCTGCGTAGCTGTGCACCACGAACGGAACGGTGTCGGCCCCTGCGATCGGCATCTCGCCGACCAGACCGGTCATGATGACCTCACCCGCCTGAACCCGCCCGTCCTGCACCGCCTGGCGCACTTCGGAGAGCTTGAACAGTTCGTTGTTGGGTCGGACCTGGATTCGCAGAGCCCCCTGCGAGACCTTCTCCACGTCGTTCGCGAAGGCGCTCAGGTTGCGGGTGTGGAAGGACTCCGCGCGGTAGCCGGTGGCCAACTGCCACCGGGTCTGGGCGTGGGCCTGCGCGGCCGATATCGCCACCAGAATGAACAGCACGAACAGTTTCATGGGTGGCTCCGCACAGCGTTGATCCGCGATCAGTTCTGCATCTGGCGCGGCAGCCAGAGCACCACATCGGGGGCGAAATAGGTGATGAGCACCGCCACCATCATCAGCACGAACAAGGGCAGCGCCGTGCGGGCAATCCAGGTCACTTCGCGTTGCGTCAGGCCTTGCAGCACGAAGAGGTTGAAGCCGACCGGGGGCGTGATCTGTGCCATCTCCACCACCAGCACGATGAAGATTCCGAACCAGATCAGGTCGAAGCCGGCGGCCTCCACGGTGGGCAACAGCACCGCGATGGTGAGAACCACCATGGAGATACCGTCTAGGAAACAACCCAGTACGATGAAGAAGACCACGAGCAGCAGCATCAGGCTGAACGGCGCGAGCTGCAGGCCGCCGATGAACTCGGCCACGTGCCGAGGCAAGCCGATGAACCCCATGGCCAGCGTGAGGAAGGCGGCACCCGCCAGGATCAAACCGATCATGCAGTAGACGCGACAGGCGGCTACCAGACCTTGCTTGAACAAGCTCCAGCTCAACGAGCCTTCGAACGCAGCCAGCAGCAACGCGCCTGCCACGCCGACGGCGGCCGCTTCGGTGGCGGTGGCAATGCCGCTGTAGATGCCACCGAGCACAAGCACGATCAGCAGGACGACCGGAATCAGATGCCGCGATGCGTACACCTTATGCGAGAAACGCAAGGCCACGCCCGACTTCGGAATCTTCTGCGGGTTGAGCAAGGCCCAGACCATGATGTAGCCCATGAAGAGGGCCGCCAGCATCAGGCCCGGTATCACCCCGGCGAGAAACAGCTTGGCGATCGATACGTTCGCCGCCACGCCGTACACGATCATGATGATGGAGGGCGGAATGAGCAGGCCCAGGGTGCTGGCGCCGGCCAGGGTGCCCACCGACATGGCTTCGGGGTAGCCGCGCTTGTTCAGCTCGGGCAGGGTGATCTTGCCCACGGTGGCGCAGGTGGCGGCAGAGGAACCCGAGATGGCCGCAAAGATGGTGCAGCCGACCACGTTGGTGTGCAGCAGCCGGCCCGGCAGCGACTCCAGCCACGGCGCCAGGCCCTTGAACATGTCGTCGGTCAGCTTGCTGCGAAACAGGATCTCGCCCATCCACAGGAACAGCGGCAAGGCGGTCAGGGTCCAGCTGGAGGTGGCCCCCCAGATGGTCAGCATCATGCTGTCGCCCACCGGGCGCGAGGTGAACAGCTCCATGCCCAAATAAGCCACCGCCATGAGGGACAGGCCGATCCAGAGTCCGGAGCCCAGTGCGACAAACAGCAAGGCCATCAAGGCAAGCGCAATCACGACGTCCATGGAATTCTTTCTTGCGGGGTGATTGATTTATTCGACGCGTGCGGCTTCACCACCGGCACCGATGAGGTCGGTACCCTGGTACCTCGCCACCAGGGCTTGGGCGAAGGCCACGGCAAAGCCCACGCATCCCAGCACCATGCCGAGCTGCGGAATCCACAAGGGGGTGGCATCGGCAGCGGGAGAAACGTCGTGCGTTTCCCAGGACACCCAGGCCAGCCGCAAGGCGAACCACGACAGACCCAGTGCGGCCACCAGACCGAGGCCCAGGCAGAGCCATTCAAGGCCGGCCCTCCAGCGCCCGGGCACACGGTCCAGCACCAGCGTGACGCGGATGTGGTCACCCTTCACCAGCGTGGCCGGCAGCGCAAGGAACAAGGTGCAGGCAATGGCGTAGCCAGCATAGGCGTCCAGGCCGGGAATGTCCCAGGTCATCTGCCTGGCCAGCACCCCGAGAAACACCGCCGCGAAGGCCGCAAGCATGGACAGGCACGAGAGGAACATCAGCCCCTGGTAAAAACGCGAAACGAGTCGGGACACCGCACACTCCTGGTTCGGGCAAACAGACTTGAGGGAAAAGGCGGCGGGGCAAACAGACAGGGCGAAGCGCGCCCCGCCGCAAAACCGGCAGCCTAGCGGGCGCGGTAAGCGTCGACCACAGCCTGACCTTCAGGGCCGGCCGACTTGATCCAGTCGGCCGTCATGGCTTCGCCGATCGCAGCCAGTTCCTTCTTCACACTGTCCGAAGGTTCCGCGATCGTCATGCCCTTGGCCGCCAGCTCCTTGATGTACTCACCGTCGAGCCGTTCGCTGGTCGCCCAGCCGCGCTGTTCGGCGGCTGCGGCTGCCTTGAGCACGGCCTCCTGCGTGGGCTTGTCCAGCGCGTCAAACGCCTTCTGGCTCACCACCGTGGCGTTGCGCGGCAACCAGGCGCTCACCGGGTAGAAATGCTTCACCTGCTCGTGCAGCTTGCTCTCGACGCCGCTGGCGCTTGAGGTCAGGAAGTTCTGCACACCACCGGTGGCCAGGGCCTGCGGCAGCTCGGCCAGCTGGATCGTCACCGGCTGCGCCTTGAGCATCTGGGCGATGCGTGTGGTGGCCGGGTTGTAGGCGCGCATCTTGGTGCCGGCCAGATCGGCCGGCGTGTTCACCGGCTTGATGGAGTACAGCGACTGACCCGGCCACGGCACGGTGAACAACACCTTCATGCCTTGCGAACCCAGCAGCTTGTCCTGGGCCGGCTTGGCCGCTTCGTACAGGCGCTTGGCGGCGGGGTAGCTGGTGGCCAGGAACGGGATGGAGTCCACACCGAACAACGGGTTTTCATTGGCTGCCCCCGAGAGGATGAACTCCGCCACAGGCACCTGCCCTGTCTGCACCGCGCGCTTGATTTCGTTGGCCTTGTAGAGCGAGCCGCCAGCGTGCACGGTGATCTTGAGCTTGCCGCCGGTGAGCTGGTCCACCTCGTTGGCGAACTGCTGAACGTTCTGGGTCTGGAAACTGTTGGCAGAGTAGCCTGTGGGCAAGTCCCACTTGGCCTGGGCCGCAGCGGCGCCAGCGAGGGTGATGGCGGAAAGACAGAACAGCATCTTTTTCATGGTGGGCTCCTGGTTCAAAAACTGGCTAACTCGTGATTGAGAAGGTCGGTGATCAGCATCGCGCCGGGGGCGTGGGTGATGCAGAACGCGGGGCGGGCCTGCTGGATCGCGGCCTGCGGCGTGACGCCACAAGCCCAGAACACCGGCAGTTCATCGGGCATCACGTCCACCGCATCGCCGTAGTCGGGCTTTGAGAGGTCGTGAATGCCGATCAGGGAGGGATCACCGATGTGCACCGGTGCGCCATGAACGTTGGGGAAGCGCGAAGTCACCTGGATCGCACGAACGGCGTCTGCCGCCCTCATGGGGCGCATGGAGACCACCATGGGACCCTGGAAGAGACCCACGGCCTCCGTGGCCATGTTGGTGCGGTACATCGCCACATTGCGTCCTTGATCAACATGGCGCAATGACAGACCGGCCGCCATCAACGCCTGCTCGAAGGAGAACGAGCAGCCGATCACAAAGGTCACCAGATTCTCTCGCCAGAGGTTCGTGATGTCCGTGGGCTCGTCGATCAGTTCACCATGGCGCCAGACCCGGTAGCGCGGGAGATCGGAGCAGATGTTGATGTCCGCACCCAGTGTGGGCAACAAGTGCTGGCCAGCCTCCGACACAGCCAGCAGGGGGCAGGGCTTGGGATTTCGCTGGCAATAAAGCAGGAAATCGGCAGCCAGCGAGTCGGGCAGGATGACCACATTGCCTTGCACATGGTCGTCGGCCAGGCCACTGGTGTGGGAGCTCCACAGACCTTGGCGGATGAGGCTGCGCACGTGGACCGCGTTCTGCAGACCCTCCTGCCCGAACACATCCACCGCCCGTTGTGAAGCTGATTCCACCGCGTCTCCTGTTGTCTTCGCATGTCACCGTGATGACGATGGGCGGATTGTGGAGGGCGATCAACGAGACTTCAAATTCGAAATTTTTCGCTTAGCTCATCGATTTTTTCGATGCTCGAGAACGGGGCGTGATGCGCCTTGATGGTGCGCGGGGAGCCTTCCGCCCAGGCCCGAACCTGGATTCGACAAAGGCCAGGGCCGACTTCACCACCGTCTCCACGGCGTCGGTGGTGGGGTCGGTCCGGTAGCTGGCGTGGATGGGCAGCGGCTGCAGTGCGCTGTCGCAGGCCAGCGGGCGCAG
This sequence comes from Burkholderiales bacterium, assembly GCA_038327405.1. Lineage (GTDB taxonomy): Bacteria > Pseudomonadota > Gammaproteobacteria > Burkholderiales > Burkholderiaceae_C > Hydrogenophaga. The sequence continues at coordinate 10,944 of JBBQKZ010000076.1, forward strand.
GTCGGGGTAGTTCTGCATGCGCTGCACCGCGTACAACGGCAGCGTGGCCACACCAAAGCCTCCCTGCACCAGCTGCACCATGGCGGAGATCGACGAGATGGTGTGCACCCGACCGGGCTCCACACCCTCCTGCCGGAACAGGTCGATCAGCGACACATGGGGATGCGAGCCGCGCTGAAAGGTCAACAGTTCCAGCGCGGACAATTCGGCCAGCGCATAGCGGCGCTTGCGATGCAGCTGGCGGTGCCCCATGAACACCATCTCCATCGGCGGAAGGCTTCGGCTGCGCACACCTTCGGCGGCTGCGGGCAAGGCAGCGAACACCAGGTCCTGCGTGCCGCGCTGCACCTGCTCCACCAGGATCGGCGTGGTTTCCACCGTGAGTTCCAGCGCCAGCGCCGGGTGGTCCGCACGCAGTTGTTCGATCCAGGGAATCAACCACGAATGCAGCACCGATTCGATCGCCCCGATGCGCATGGACACCGCGAGCGCCGCACCCGATCCCATCTCGGCCTTGACCTCGCGCTGCAGTTCCAGCAGGCGCTGCGCGTAGGTGAAGAAGCGTGCGCCAGCCACCGTCAGGCGAAACTGTTTGTCGCGGCGGTCGAGCAGCAACACGCCGAGTTCCTCCTCCAGCGCGGCAATGCGGCTGGACATGGCCGATTGGGTGAGGAACAGTTTTTCAGCCGCGCGCGTGACGCTCTTGAGCGAAGCCACCCAGTAAAACGCCTCGACGAATCGCAGGTTCATGAAGTTGGCCCCGGGGGAAATACCGAAGCGCCTGGCCCGGTATTTGCACGTATGCTGTTGATCCCTGTCATCCACCCATTGTCCCGGAGAAACCATGAAGTACCAATTTGGCATGCTCGCCGCCGCCCTCGTCCTGGGCACCGCCGCCCACGCACAAACCAAGTGGGATTTGCCGGCGGCCTACCCGGCCACCAACTTCCACTCCGTCAACCTCGCCACCTTCGCCAGCGATGTGAACAAGGCCACCGGGGGCAAGTTACAGATCACGGTGCATCCTGGCGCATCGCTGTTCAAGGCGCCCGAAATCAAGCGTGCGGTACAAGGTGGGCAGGCACAGATCGGCGAGATCCTGCTGGCCGCCTACCAGAACGAATGGCAGATGTTCGGTGCCGACGGCCTGCCATTTCTGGCCACCAGCTACGCAGAGTCGCAGAAGCTCTACCAGGCCCAGAAGCCCATCCTGGAGAAGAAGCTCGCCGAACAAGGCATGACCCTGCTCTACACCGTGGCCTGGCCACCGCAAGGCATCTACAGCAAGAAGCCGCTTGCCAGCGCGGCCGACCTCAAGGGCAGCAAGTGGCGCGCCTACAGCCCGGCCACCTCGCGCATCGCCGAACTGGTGGGTGCACAGCCGGTCACCGTGCAGGCCGCCGAACTCTCTCAAGCGCTGGCCACGGGTGCCGTTGAAGCCAACATGACGTCCGGCGCCACCGGCGTGGACAGCAAGCTCTACGAACACCTGAAGTTCTACTACGACGTGCAGGCCTGGCTGCCCAAGAACGCGATCATCGTGAACAAGCGCGCGTTTGACGCGCTGGACAAGCCCACGCAGGACGCACTGCTCAAGGCCGGTGCCGACGCCGAAGCACGTGGCTGGGCCGCTTCGCAAAAGGTCAACACCGACACGCTGGCCATCCTCAAGGCCAACGGCATGGCGGTGGAGCCACCCTCGGCCGCGCTCAAGGCGGACATGCAGAAGGTGGGTGAGACCATGCTCAAGGAATGGCTGGACAAAGCCGGACCCGAAGGTCAGCAGATGCTGGACACCTACAGGAAATAAATGCGGAAAACGCTCGACTCGCTCTACCTCGGCGCGGCCTGGCTGGCCGCGCTGTTCATGATCGGTGTGCTGATCATGGTGCTGCTGTCCATGCTGGGTCGCATGCTGTACTTTTACGTGCCCGGCACCGATGCCTACGCGGGGTATGCCATGGCCGGCGCCGGCTTCCTGGCGCTGGCGCACACGCTCAAGAGCGGTGAGCACATCCGCGTGACCTTGATCATCGGCAAGCTCACCGGCAGCGCCCGGCGCGGGCTTGAGCTGTGGTCGCTCACGGTGGCGGTACTGCTCGCCGGCTTGCTGGCGGTCTACGCCTGGCGGCTGTCGTGGCAATCGCACCAGTTCCACGACATCTCCACCTCGGCCGACGCCACACCGCTGTGGATTCCGCAGATCCTCATGGCGGTGGGTACCACAGTGCTGTTGATCGCCTTCATCGACGAGTGGGTGCTGGAGCTGCGGCACAAACGCTCGCACGGCCATGCGGAGACGCGCCATGAATGAGCTGCTCGTCACTTCGCTGCTGATCGTGGCGCTGTTTGCCCTGCTGGGCAGCGGTGTGTGGATCGGCCTCACACTCGCCGGTGTGGCATGGATCGGCATGGAGATGTTTTCGTCCCGCCCCGCGGGCGACGCCATGGCAATCACCATCTGGGGCTCGGCCAGCAGTTGGACGCTGACCGCGCTGCCGCTGTTCGTGTGGATGGGCGAGATCCTGTTTCGCACCAAGCTGTCGGAGAGCATGTTCCGCGGCCTGGCACCCTGGGTCAACGCCCTGCCCGGCCGGCTGCTGCACACCAACATCCTGGGCTGCACCATCTTTGCGGCGGTCTCGGGCTCGTCGGCCGCCACCTGCGCCACCATCGGCAAGATGAGCATTCCCGAGCTCACCAAGCGCGGCTACCCGCCCGAGAAGATCGTGGGCTCGCTCGGTGGCGCGAGCACGCTGGGGCTGCTCATCCCACCGTCGATCATCATGATCGTGTACGGCGTCGCGGCCGAGGTGTCGATCGCCAAGCTGTTCGTGGCGGGTGTGCTGCCCGGTCTCTTGCTGGCGGGTCTGTTCAGCGGCCACCTGATGATCTGGGCACTGCTCAATCCGAAACTGGTGCCCAGGAGCGACGTGAACATGACGCTGGCGCAGAAGCTGAACGAGTCGCGCCATTTGATCCCGGTGATCCTGCTCATCGGCGGCGTGATCGGCACCATCTACACCGGCATCGCCACCGCCACCGAAGCGGCAGCCGTGGGTGTGGTGGGGGCGCTCGCTCTTTCGGCCGCTCAAGGCTCACTCACTCGGGCCACGTTTGCCAGCTCGCTGCTGGGCGCCACGCGCCTGTATTGCATGATCGCGCTGATCCTGGCGGGGGCGGCCTTCCTCACACTGGCCATGGGCTACATCGGTCTGCCGCGTCACCTCGCCGAGTTCGTCACCGGGCTGGGGCTCTCGCCAGGCGTGCTGCTGTTTGCGCTGGCGCTGTTCTACATCCTGCTGGGGTGTTTTCTCGACGGCATTTCCATGATCGTGCTGACCATGGGGGTGATCCTGCCCACCGTCACCGCCGCCGGCATCGACCTGATCTGGTTCGGCATCTTCGTGGTGATCGTGGTCGAGATGGCGCAGATCACGCCACCGGTGGGTTTCAATCTCTTTGTGCTGCAAGGCATGACCAAACGCGAGATCACCTGGATCGCCAAGGTCTGCATGCCCTACTTCTTCCTGATGGTGCTGGCCGTCATGCTGCTCTGGTGGTTTCCGCAGATCGTGACCTGGTTGCCGTCGAGGATGTGACGCCGCCATCCCCTAAGATGCAAGGCCCGCCCCGATCAACCTGGCGGGCCTTTTCTTTTCTGCAGACCAACAAGGATTTCCGTGTTCAAGAATGTGACGATCTACCGCATTGCGCCCGGCTGGAGCGCAACGGTGGCAGACATGGAGGCCGCCCTCGACGCGGCCCGTTTCAAGCCCTGTGGCGCCACGCAGGACAAGTCGGTCGGCTGGGTCGAGCCACGCGGCGAGGCCCATGGCCCACTGGTGGAATCGGTGGCCGGTCAGCGCATCCTCAAACTCCAGATCGAGACCAAGGGTGTGCCCGGCTCGGTAGTGAAAAAGAAAGCGCAGGAAGAAGCCGACCACATTGAGGCCACCACCGGCCGCAAGCCCGGCAAGAAGGAAACCAAGGCCTTGCGCGAAGACGCGCTGCTGTCCCTGCTGCCGCAGGCGTTTGCGCGGCAGATGAGCGTGTGGGTCTGGCTCGATCTGGACAACGGCTGGCTGGTGACCGATGCCAGCAGCCAGGGCAAGCTCGACGAGGTCGTGACCGCCCTCGTTCGCGCCTTTGACGGCCTGGTCATCACCCTGCTGCAGACCGCCGTGACGCCGCAAACGGCCATGACGCAATGGTTGTCTGCCACCACGCCGGACGAATGGCCGGGCGGTTTTGCGGTGGAACGCGAGTGCGAGCTGAAATCGGGCGACGAGGAAAAGTCGTCGGTGAAATTCACCCGCCACAACCTCGCCACCGACGAGGTGCGCCAGCACATCACCGAGGGCAAACTGCCCACGCGCCTGGCGCTGAGTTGGGAAGGCCGCATCGGTTTTTTGCTCACCGAATCGCTGCAGCTGAAAAAGATCAACTTCCTCGAAGGCGTGTTCGACGGCCGGCCCGACGAAGGTGAAAACGGCTTTGATGCCGACGTGGCGCTGTCCACCGGCGAACTGCAGAAACTGCTGCCCGAGCTGGTGGAAGCGCTGGGCGGCGAGATGGCGTTTGGTGCTGCGCCCACCGGTGATGCACCGGCTGCCACCCAGCCTGCCGCCGTGACCGCCAACGGTGACGACGAAGGCCCACCCTTCTGACCTCCACCTCCGTTCGGGCTGAGCCTGTCGAAGCCCCTCCACGACACCTCGCGAGCCCTTCGACAAGCTCAGGGCGAACGGCATGTGAAAGCGCCAAGCCATGAACACCTTGCCCAGCGTCATCGCCATCTGCCTGGGTGCCTGCGTGGGCGCGCTGGCGCGCTGGCGCCTGGGTTTGTGGCTCACCACACCCGGCTCGCTGCTGCCCTGGGGCACGCTGGCGGCCAACTGGATCGGTGCCTATGCCATCGGGCTGGCCTTCGCCTTCTTCAACGCACAGCCCAACATGGACCCGGTCTGGCGACTGGCCATCATCACCGGCCTGCTGGGCGCGCTCACCACGTTTTCCACCTTCTCCATCGAGGTGATCACGCTCTTGCAACAGGGCCGCGTGCTGCTGGCCAGCGGCGTGGCCGGGCTGCACCTTTTCGGTTCGCTGCTGCTGACCTGGCTGGGCCTGAAGTCGCTCGGCTGATCTCAGCCGCCGCCGCGCTGCATGTAGAGGTCGAAGCGTTTCATGAAGGTGTAGCGCTGCTCCGCATCCAGGCCGCTGAACACAAAGTTGACGCGCAGGACCGGCATGCGCATGAGCGCAATCACGCGCGGCGGCTGCGCCTTCCACTGCACCGTGAGTCGTCCGGGGGGAATCTCGATGTCCGCCTGGTTGCCTTCATGGCGCCAGCTGCACGCACCCACCGCCGCCGGCAACCAGCCCAACCACTCAGTTTCGGTGCAACCCATGTCGCGCTCGAAGCGCTCGTCATAGCTCGACTGCATGCCTCAACCACCTGCAATGGGTGGCCAGATGGCCAGGACATCGCCTTCAACCAAGGTCGCGCTCAAACGCTCCTCGGGCTGGATGTATTTGCCGTTGACCAACACGAGGTGCACCAGCTTCGGCGGCAAGCCGAAGGGTTCGATGATCTGGCTGATGGGCGTGGCCGGATCGATGTCCAGCAACACCTGGTTGCTGCGCCGGGCCTCGGGGGGCAGGTAGTCGGTGAGGGTGGCGAACAGTTTGAAGGTGATGTTCATGAATAGCGGTGGCCCTTCGACAGGCTCAGGGCGAACGGGGAAAAAGACATGCCATTTTCAGCGACGGCGTTCATCGCCAGCACCTGCCCACTGTCCTTGACCCTGTGCACTCGCCAAGTAAGCATCCATCAGTTTGGTCGGATCGTGCATCAGGCGTTCTTTCCATTCACCCAGTTTCACCTGGCCTTCGACCAGACCGCGCATCACGCCCACGTGTTCGGTCCAACCGACTGAGTTGCAGCCGACCATCACGTCGTCCTGGAACTGCAGGCTCAGGTGGCGGCCACCCGCCTTGTCGGTGAGTTCGGCGTGTTCACCGCCGGGCACGCCTTCCCAATTGCCGAAGCTGGTGGAGATGAGACCCAGCGTATCGAGCACGTTGATCTGCGTCACGCCCTTGAGGTCGGCCTTCTGGCCCACCATGTTGAGCGCTGCCACGCGCGCCTGCTCGGCCGCGTTGGGCTGGATGGCGCTCACGATGGTTTTGCCGCTGACCTTGTCGAACGCTTCGGCGCAATCGCCGGCCGCGTAGATGCCGGGCACGTTGGTTTGCAGGTGTTCGTCGGTGAGCACACCCAGCAGGCAGGTGATGCCGGAGTCCTTCAAAAAGCCGATGGCCGGGCGCACACCGGTGGCGCTGATCACCAGGTCGGCCTCCACCGTCTGACCGCCCGAGAGCTTGACGCGCAAGCCCTTGGCGGGCTCAGAGGAACCCAGCCCGATCGCGCTGGCGATCTTGCCCACCACGCCCTCGGGCTCGGAGGCCAGCTCGATCGCTTCCACCTTGGTGCCGGTGAAGACCTTCACGCCCTTTTTCTCGCACCAGTCGCGGATCATGCCGCCTGCGGTGGGGCCCATCATGCGCGGCACCATGCGGTCGCCCATCTCCACCACGCTCAACTCCACACCGCGCGCGGCCAGTGCTTCCATGATGATGCAGCCGATGAAGCCGGCGCCCATTTGCAGCACGCGGGCGCCGGGCTGGGCCAGGGCCATGATGGCGCGCGCGTCTTCCAGCGTCCAGCAGGGATGCACACCGGGCGAATCCATGCCGGGGATTGGCGGGCGCACCGGGTGCGAGCCCGTGGCGATCAGCAGCTTGTCAAAACTCAGCTTCTCTCCGTTGTCCAGCGTCACCGTGCGCGCTGTCGTGTCCACCGCCGTCGCGCGCCCGGGCACCTGGTCGATGCGCAGGTCGCTGTAGTGCGTGAGGCTCTTGCGCAGGTAGGTGCCGGTTTCCTTGACGTTGCCGATCAGCAGGTAGGGAATGGCCATGCGCGAATACGGCGGCTCGCCTTCATCACCCACCAGGGTGATGGTGTCGGCAGGGGCATGCTTGCGGATGGTCTCGGCGGCAATGACACCGGCGGGGCCGGCGCCCAGGATGACGTGGTGCATGTCTTGTCTCCTCGAAAAAAAAGAAA
>JBBQKZ010000077.1:0-17947 GCA_038327405.1 Burkholderiales bacterium
GCCACGGCCGAGCCTGATGAACTGGCCTTCATTGCCAGCGCACGTTTTGCGTCACAGATCGCCACCACCCGTGCGGCGTGCCTGATTGTTCCGCCCACGCTGCTTGTTGTGGCCAGCGCGCGCGGTGCGTGCATCGGCACCGACGACCCTTACCTGTACTTCGCCCGCCTCTCCCAATGGTGGCGGCGCGAGCACACCGCCGTCTCACCTGCGTGCATTCACCCGACTGCGTCGGTGCACCCCAGCGCCGAACTGGCTCAGGATGTTGACGTGGGTGCGTTTGCCGTCATCGGCGCTGGCGTTCGCATCGGTGCCGGTGCGCGCATAGGTGCGCACTGCGTGCTTGGCGACCATGTGCAGCTCGGGATACAAACCGTGTTACATCCCCGCGTGACTGTGGGAGAGCGTTGCTCCGTGGGTGAACGGTGTGTGCTCCATTCAGGCGTGGTTGTTGGTGCTGACGGTTTCGGCTTTGCGCCGCACCAGGGGCAGTGGATCAAGATCGAGCAACTCGGCGCTGTGCGCATCGGCAACGACGTGGAGGTCGGCGCCAACACCTGCATCGACCGCGGCGCGCTGGACGACACCGTGATCGAGGACGGTGTGAAGCTCGACAACCTGATCCAGATCGGTCACAACGTTCACGTGGGGGCCCACACCGCCATGGCGGGGTGTGTGGGCGTGGCGGGTAGCGCCACCATCGGCGCGGGTTGCACCATCGGAGGCGGGGCGGTGGTGCTGGGTCATTTGAAGCTGGCCGACGGCGTGCACGTGTCGGCAGCGTCGGTGGTCACACGCTCGCTGCTCAAGGCGGGTCACTACACCGGCATGTTTCCCATCGACGACAATGCGAGCTGGGAGAAAAACGCAGCTTCCCTCAAGCAGCTCAACCGCATCCGCGAACGCCTCAAGGCCGCCGAACAGGCGATCGAACAAGCCCTCCATAACAACACAAAGCCATGATGGACATCCACCAGATTCTCAAGCAGCTGCCTCACCGATATCCGTTCCTGTTGGTGGACCGTGTGCTCGAGCTCGAAAAGGGCAAGCGTATCAAGGCGTTGAAAAACGTGACGATCAACGAGCCTTTCTTCGTGGGCCATTTCCCGCACCGCCCAGTGATGCCGGGTGTGCTGATGTTGGAGGCCATGGCGCAGGTTGCCGCGCTGCTGGCGTTCGACACCCTGGGTGTGACGCCAGACGACAAAACCGTGTACTACTTTGCTGGCATCGACGGTGCGCGCTTCAAGCGCCCGGTGGAGCCGGGTGATCAGCTCGTGATGGATGTGACGCTGGACCGCATGAAGGCCGGTATCTTCAAGTTCAAGGGCATCACCCGTGTGGGCGAGCAGGTGGCGTGCGAAGCCGAGTTGATGTGCACCATGCGCACCATCGCCTGACGGTGGAGGAGGGCGCACTGTGTCTCTGATCCACCCCACCGCGCTGGTGGACCCGGCCGCCGAGCTCGACAGTTCGGTCGCAGTCGGCCCCTACACCGTGATCGGTCCGAACGTGAAAGTCGGTGCGGGCACCACCATCGGCGCGCATTGCGTGATCGAAGGGCACACCACCATCGGTCGTGACAACCGCATCTTCCAGTTCAACTCGCTGGGTGCGGTGCCGCAAGACAAAAAATACGCCGGGGAGCCGTGTGAGTTGGTCATTGGAGACCGCAACACCGTGCGCGAGTTCTGCACCTTCAACATCGGCTCGCCCGGTGATCGGGCGATGACCGAGGTCGGCAACGACAACTGGATCATGGCCTACGTGCACCTGGCGCACGACTGTGTGGTGGGCAACCACACCATCTTTGCCAACAACTCGCAGCTCGCCGGCCACGTCGTGGTGGACGACTGGGTGATCCTGGGTGGCTTCACCGTGGTACATCAGTTCGTGCGTGTCGGTGCGCATGCCATGACGGCCATGTGCTCGTTGCTGTTTGCCGACCTGCCGCCGTTCGTGATGTGCCAGGGCCAGCCGGCGCAGGCGCGTTCGATGAATTTCGAGGGACTGCGCCGCCGGGGCTTTTCGCCTGAACGCATTGCAGCGGTCAAGGCCATGCACAAGGCGCTGTACCGCGAGGATCTCAAGCTGGACCAATCGGTGGAGCGCATCCGTTCCCTCACCGACAAGACGCCAGAAGCCGCGCCCGACGTGGCCATGATGCTGGACTTCCTTGGGCAGGTGTCTCCCCAGCGCGGCATCGTGCGCTGACCTCGACATGACGCCTTCAAAGCGTTTTGCCTTGGTGGCGGGCGAAACATCGGGCGATCTGCTTGCTGGCCTGTTGCTGGGTGGCGTGCGCCAGCGCTGGCCTGATCTCCAGTCCTTCGGCATCGGCGGCCAGCAGATGGCAGCGCAAGGTTTCGATATCTGGTGGCCGAGCGAAAAGCTCGCAGTGCGCGGATACGTCGAGGTGTTGCGTCACTACCGCGAGATCGTCGGCATCCGTGCGCAGTTGCAGCAGCGCCTCCTGTCCAGCGACCGCCCTGACGTGTTCATCGGTGTCGACGCGCCCGACTTCAACCTGGACCTGGAAGCCAACCTGAAGGCCGGCGGTGTTCGTACCGTGCACTTCGTGTGTCCGTCGGTGTGGGCCTGGCGTGCCGAGCGGGTCGAGAAGATCCGGCGCAGTGCCGACCATGTGCTGTGCATCTTTCCGTTCGAGCCTGAGCTGCTGGCCCGGCATGACATCCCCGCCACGTATGTGGGCCATCCGCTGGCCAATGTGATTGCGCTGGAGCCCGACAGGGCCGCGGCCCGACGGGCCCTGGGTCTGCGCGAAGAAGACACCGTGGTCGCCATCCTGCCAGGCAGCCGAGCGTCTGAAGTGCAGTACCTCGTCCAGGTGTTCTTTGAGGCCGCTGTGCGTTTGCGCAGCGCCCGCCCGGGCATCCGCTTTGTGGTGCCGGCGGTACCGGCGCTGCGCGAGCGCATCGAAGCCGCCGCCCGCAGCGCGGGCCTGGGTGCCGAGCTGCAGGTGATCGCCGGCAAGTCGCACACCGCGCTGGCCGCCTGCGACGTGACCCTGATCGCCAGTGGCACGGCCACACTGGAGGCCGCGCTGTTCAAGCGCCCCATGGTGATTGCGTACAACATGAACTGGCTGTCGTGGCAGATCATGCGGCGCAAGCAGTTGCAGCCCTGGGTGGGCCTGCCCAACATCCTGTGCCGCGAATTCGTGGTGCCTGAGTTTCTGCAAGAGGCGGCGTCGCCACAGGCTCTGGCTCAAGCTGTGCTGGACTGGCTTGACGCGCCTGAGAGAATCGAGGCTTTGCAGCAGCGTTTCACCGCGCTGCACCACACCTTGCGGCGCGACACCGCCCAACTGGCCACCGATGCGATCGAAAAAGTTCTTGAAGGCTGAACAGGCCCACCTGGTCTGGGACGTGCCCGGCCTGGTGGCCGGCGTGGACGAGGCCGGACGCGGTCCGCTGGCTGGGCCGGTGGTGGCTGCGGCCGTTATCCTGGACGACCGCTCGCCGATCAAGGGGCTTGCCGATTCGAAACAGCTCACCGCATTGCGCCGAGAACGCCTGTACGACGAGATCCGCGCCAAGGCGCTCTGTTGCAGCATCGCTCAGGCCTCGGTGGAAGAGATCGATCGGCTCAACATCCTGCAAGCGACGATGTTGGCCATGCGCCGCGCGGTGCTGGGCCTGCGGCTGAAGCCGAACAAGGTGCTGGTGGACGGCAACCGCCTGCCCGCGCTGGACGTGCTGGCCGAGGCCATCGTGTCGGGCGACGCGCTGGTGCCCTGCATTTCGGCGGCGTCCATCCTGGCCAAGGTGACGCGCGACCGGCTGCTGTGCGAGATGCACCTGCAGCATCCCGAGTACGGTTTCGACCGACACAAGGGTTACGGCACCGTCGATCATTTGCGCGCGCTGCAGGAGCACGGGGCGCTGCCCATGCACAGGCGTTCGTTTGCACCTGTGGCTCGTGCGCTTGCCCGAGTTGGCGGTGAATCAGGCACACCTGCATGAGCGAACCCACCGTTATCACCTCCCGCGACAACCCGCTTCTCAAACGCCTGCGCGTGCTCGCGCAGGACAACACCGCCTACCGCAAGCAGGGGCAGGTCTGGCTCGAAGGCGACCACCTGTGCCGGGCCCTGCTGGCGCGCGGTCACCGGCCCGCCATGGCCGTGTTCACCGACGACTTCTGGATCCAGGCCCCGCACGACCTGCGCGACGCGTCCGACCACACAGTGACCATACCGCGTGCGCTCATGGCCGCCATCAGCGGGCTTGAATCACCCGCCGGTGTGGGTTTCGTGTGGGACCTGCCCAAAGCCACAGCACTGGAAGCGGGGCAGGCGGCCGTGGTGCTGGACTGCCTGCAGGACGCCGGCAACGTCGGCTCCATCTTGCGCAGTGCGGCGGCGTTCGGCTTTGGCCAAGTGCTCGCGCTTAAAGGTACAGCAGCGCTTTGGTCCCCCAAGGTGCTGCGCTCGGGCATGGGCGCGCATTTTGCCTTGCGCCTCGTAGAAGGCCTGTCGGTTGGTGATCTTGCCGCGTTGGACGTTCCCTTGCTGGTGACCAGCTCGCACCAAGGTGATCTGCTGCATCGGGCGAAGCTGCCGTGGCCGTGCGCATGGGTGCTTGGGCACGAAGGGCAGGGCGTGAGCGGGGCATTGGAATCCATGGCCGCGCAATCGGTGCGCATTGCACAACCCGGTGGGGAGGAGTCGCTCAACGTGGCTGCTGCTGCCGCCATCTGCCTGCACGCCAGTGCGGCGGCGCTTGTGGCCAGCATATAATTCCGGGGTTTACCCGCAATCAGCGCGACGCGCGCTCACCCCGGTTCCTCACCCCAGGTTTTTTCCGTTCTAGCCCCCCAGAATATGAGGAGCAGGGCGGGTGCGAAGCCTGCGCGGCACCAACCGCCGGTGGCCTGCGTTTCGCCCCACTTCTGGAGTCCCATCCGTGCTTCCCGTCCACCCGAAAGCCCTTCTCGCGCTCGCCGACGGCACGGTCTTTACAGGCGTCTCCATCGGCGCCACCGGTCAGACCACGGGTGAGGTGGTGTTCAACACCTCACTCACCGGCTACCAGGAAATCCTCACCGATCCGAGTTACTGCCAGCAGATCGTGACCCTCACGTATCCGCACATCGGCAACACCGGCATCAACGCCGAAGACGTCGAAGCCAGCCGCATCCACGCCGCCGGCCTGATCATCAAAGACCTGCCCCTGCTGGCCTCCAACTTCCGCAGCACCGAAACGCTGTCGCATTACCTCCAGCGCGAAGGCACGGTGGCCATTGCCGACCTCGACACCCGCGCGCTCACGCGCCGACTCCGCACCCACGGCGCGCAAAACGGCTGCATCGTCGCGCTTCCGGCTGGCGAGACCATCACCGAAGCGCACCGCGCTGCCGCCGTGGCCGCCGCAAAGGCCGCGCCCAACATGGCCGGCCAAGACCTGGCGAAGGTGGTTTCAGTCACCGAGCCCTATTCTTGGACACAGACCGAGTGGCAACTCGGCTTCGGTTACGGCGAGCAGATATCGCCACGCTTCCATGTGGTGGCCTACGACTTCGGTGTGAAGAACAACATCTTGCGCATGTTGGCGCAGCGCGGTTGCAAGATCACCGTGGTGCCGGCGCAGACGCCCGCGTCCGACGTGTTCAAACTCAAGCCCAATGGCGTGTTCCTCTCGAACGGCCCGGGCGACCCGGAGCCTTGCGACTACGCCATTGCCGCCACGCGCGAGATCATCGAAGCCGGCGTGCCCACCTTCGGTATCTGCCTGGGCCACCAGATACTGGCGCTGGCCAGCGGTGCCAAAACCTTCAAGATGAAGTTTGGCCACCACGGCGCCAACCACCCGGTGAAAGACCTTGACAACGGCCGCGTCTCCATCACCAGCCAGAACCACGGCTTCGCGGTGGACGAGAAAAATTTGCCGGCCACGCTGCGCGCCACCCATGTGAGCCTGTTCGACGGCACGCTGCAGGGCCTGGCCCGCACCGACAAGCCCGCGTTCTGCTTCCAGGGCCACCCGGAAGCCTCACCCGGCCCGCACGACATCGGCTACCTGTTCGACCGGTTCATCGATCTCATGCAGGCCCGCGTGCCTGCCACCGCCTGAGGCCGTCTCAATGAAGCTCTTCAGTTTCCCCGTGTTCACCATCGAAAAAGCCATTGGCAAGCGTCTGCTGACCCTGGAAGCACCGCACAAAGACTGGTTCGCCCAGCGCTGGGCGCAGAAGCCCTACCGCAAGGCCTTTCTGGAGAACAAGGCCATGCCGCTGGTGACGCTGCTGGCCAAGGGCAAGACCTGGGACGACGAGACGTTCAACACCGAACTGGCAGCTTGGGACGCGCGTTTCTATCCCGCTGAAGTCGAGGTGCTGCGCCCCCTCATCGAAGGAGACGGCCTGATGCAGCTGATGCAGAAAAACGTGCCGGCCGAGCGACTGCAGGCCTTGCTGAACACACTGGATACACAGCGCCAGGCCTGAGAAACATCTCTGACCCGGCGCAACTCACTGCGAACCTCATGCCCAAAAGAACCGACATCCAAACCGTCCTCATCATCGGCGCCGGCCCGATCATCATTGGCCAGGCCTGTGAGTTCGACTACTCCGGCGTACAGGCCTGCAAGGCCCTGCGTGAAGAGGGCTACAAGGTGGTGCTGATCAACAGCAACCCCGCGACCATCATGACCGACCCGGCCACGGCCGACGTCACCTACATCGAGCCCATCACCTGGCAGACGGTGGAGAAGATCATCGCCAAAGAGCGCCCGCTGGCAGCCGGCGGCTTCGCCATCCTGCCCACCATGGGTGGCCAGACCGCGCTCAACTGCGCGCTGGATCTCTGGCGCAACGGCGTGCTCGCGAAATACGACGTGGAGCTGATCGGCGCCACCCCCGAAGCGATCGACAAGGCCGAAGACCGCTTGAAGTTCAAGGACGCCATGACCAAGATCGGTCTGGGTTCGGCGCGCTCTGGCATTGCCCACAGCATGGAAGAGGCCTGGAGTGTGCAGAAGACGTTGGGCTTCCCCAGTGTCATTCGCCCCAGCTTCACACTGGGCGGCACCGGCGGCGGCATTGCCTACAACCCGGAAGAATTCGAGACGATCTGCAAGCGCGGCCTGGAAGCTTCGCCGACCAGCGAACTGCTGATCGAAGAGTCGCTGCTCGGCTGGAAAGAGTACGAGATGGAAGTGGTTCGCGACAAGGCGGACAACTGCATCATCGTCTGCTCCATCGAGAACCTCGACCCCATGGGCGTGCACACCGGCGACTCCATCACCGTGGCGCCCGCGCAGACCCTGACCGACAAGGAATACCAGATCCTGCGGAACGCCTCGCTGGCCGTGCTGCGCGAGATCGGTGTGGACACCGGCGGCTCCAACGTGCAGTTCTCCATCAACCCGGCCGACGGCCGCATGGTGGTGATCGAGATGAATCCGCGGGTCTCGCGCTCATCCGCTCTGGCCTCCAAGGCAACAGGCTTCCCCATCGCCAAGGTCGCGGCCAAGCTGGCCATCGGCTACACGCTCGACGAGTTGCGCAACGAGATCACCGGCGGCGCCACGCCGGCGTCGTTCGAGCCATCGATCGACTATGTGGTCACCAAGATCCCACGCTTTGCGTTCGAGAAGTTCCCCACCGCCGACAGCCGTCTGACCACGCAGATGAAGAGCGTTGGCGAGGTCATGGCCATGGGCCGCACCTTCCAGGAATCGTTCCAGAAAGCCTTGCGCGGCCTGGAAGTCGGCGTGGACGGCATGAACGAAAAGACGCAGGACCGCGAGACGCTGGAACGCGAACTCGGCGAGCCCGGCCCGGACCGCATCTGGTACGTGGGCGACGCGTTTGCCGCCGGCTGGACCATGGAAGAAGTCCACCAGTTCACCAAGATCGACCCATGGTTCCTGGTGCAGATTGAAGAGATCGTGAAGATCGAACTGGCGCTGGAGAAAACCAACCTGGAGGCGATCGACGCCGAGACGCTGCGTGGCCTGAAGAAGAAGGGTTTCTCGGACCGCCGCCTGGCCAAGCTGCTCAAGACCAACGAGCAGATCGTGCGCGAGCGCCGCGTGGCCGAGAACATCCGCCCGGTCTACAAACGCGTGGACACCTGCGCGGCAGAGTTCGCCACCGACACTGCCTACCTGTACTCCACCTACGAAGGCCACGGCGACGGTGAGTGCGAGGCCGAGCCGACCACCAACAAGAAGATCATGGTGCTGGGCGGTGGCCCCAACCGCATCGGCCAGGGCATCGAGTTCGACTATTGCTGCGTGCACGCTGCGCTCGCCCTGCGCGAGGACGGTTACGAGACCATCATGGTCAACTGCAACCCCGAGACCGTGTCGACCGACTACGACACCAGCGACCGCCTGTACTTCGAGCCCCTCACGCTCGAAGACGTGCTGGAAATCGTGGACAAGGAAAAGCCGGTGGGCGTGATCGTGCAGTACGGCGGCCAGACGCCCCTGAAGCTCGCACTCGGCCTGGAGGCTGCAGGTGTGCCCATCATCGGCACCAGCCCCGACATGATCGACGCCGCTGAAGACCGCGAGCGATTCCAGCAACTGCTGCACACCCTGGGCCTGCGCCAGCCGCCCAACGCCACTGCGCGTGCCGAGCCCGAGGCGCTGGAGAAGGCTGCTGCGCTGGGATACCCGCTGGTGGTGCGCCCGAGCTATGTGCTCGGTGGCCGTGCGATGGAGATCGTGCACGAGCAGCGCGACCTGGAGCGCTACATGCGCGAAGCCGTGAAGGTCAGCCACGACTCGCCGGTGCTGCTCGACCGTTTCCTGAACGACGCCATCGAGTGCGACGTGGACGCGATCCGCGACCACACCGGTCGCGTTTTCATCGGCGGTGTGATGGAGCACATCGAGCAGGCGGGCGTGCACAGCGGCGACTCTGCTTGTTCGTTGCCCCCGTACTACCTGAGCAAGGCCACGGTGGACGAACTCAAGCGCCAGACCGCCGCGATGGCCGAAGGCCTCAACGTGATCGGCCTGATGAACGTGCAGTTCGCCATCCAGGAAGTGGAAGAGAACGGCGTCAAAAAGGACGTGATCTTCGTGCTCGAAGTGAACCCACGTGCCTCGCGCACCGTGCCCTTTGTGTCCAAGGCCACCGGCATCCAGCTGGCCAAGGTGGCTGCGCGCTGCATGGCGGGTCAGTCGCTCGACGACCAGGGCATTGGCGCCGAAGTGACGCCGCCGTACTTCAGCGTCAAGGAAGCTGTGTTCCCGTTCGTGAAGTTCCCAGGTGTTGACACCATTCTCGGTCCCGAGATGAAGTCCACAGGCGAGGTCATGGGCGTGGGCAAGACCTTTGGCGAGGCGTTCGTCAAGAGCCAGATCGGCGCGGGCACCAAGCTGCCGACCTCGGGCAAGGTGTTCCTGACCGTGAAGAATGGCGACAAGCCGCGTGCAGTGGACATCGCCCGCCAACTCGTGGACATGGGTTTCGAGCTGGTCGCCACGCGTGGCACGGCGGCGGCCATCAGCGCCGCCGGTGTGGCGGTGCAGACGGTCAACAAGGTCACCGAAGGCCGTCCGCACATCGTCGACATGATCAAGAACGGCGACATCGCCTTGGTGGTCAACACGGTGGAAGAGCGCCGCAACGCCATCACCGACTCGCGCGCCATCCGCACCTCGGCCCTGCTGGCCCGCGTGACAACGTTCACCACCATCGCCGGTGCCGAAGCCGCTGTGGAAGGCATGAAGTACCTGGACAACCTGAGCGTGATCTCGGTCCAGGAAATGCACGCGCAGCTCTGAGCCCGCTTCGGGTAGTTCCCCGGTTGAAGGCCTTGGGTCGACCGGGGCATAATTGAACGCAGTACACCGCCGACCGGCAACGCTCGGCGGTTTCCTTTTGCATTGACGCAGACACAGGTTGCTGCATCTCCGTGTTCTGGAGCACCACATGACCACCTTACCCATCACCAAGCGCGGCGCTGAAAAACTCAAGGAAGAGCTTCACCGCCTGAAGACCGTGGACCGCCCCTGGGTGATCAATGCGATTGCCGAAGCGCGCGCGCAAGGTGACTTGAGTGAGAACGCCGAGTACGACGCCGCCAAGGACCGTCAGGGCTTCATCGAAGGTCGCATCGCGGAAATCGAGAGCAAACTTTCAACCTCGCAGATCATCGATCCGACCGCCGTGGACGCGGGTGGCAAGGTGGTGTTTGGCGCCACGGTGGAGCTGGAAGACGAAGCCAGCGGCGCTGCTGTGACCTACCAGATCGTGGGTGAGGACGAGGCGGACTTGAAACTCGGTCTGGTCAACATCGGCAGCCCGATCGCACGCGCACTGATCGGCAAGGAGGAGGGCGATGTGGCCGAGGTGCAGGCCCCCAGCGGCACCAAGCGATTCGAGATCGTGGCCGTGCGCTACGCCTGATGCCGCTGCAACGGCTCGCTGTGTTCATCTCCGCCCTGTGGTGGGGTGGTCTCTCGGCACTGAGCTTTCTGGCGGTGCCCCTGTTGTTTGCCACGCTGGGCAGCCCCGCCGTTGCGGGACCCGTGGCCGCAAAAATCTTCTCGCTGCAATGTTGGGCCGGCCTGCTGCTCGGGTTGGCGCTTTTGTTGATCCTGCGCCGCTGGCGTGGTGAGGGCACCGGCATCGATCCCGCCGCTCTCACCACCATTGGCTTTGTGCTGTTCGCCATGCTGCTCGCCTTGGTGCAGGAATTCGGCGTGGCCCAGAACATCGTCACCGCGCGGGCCAGCGGCGGCAATCTCAGGCTGTGGCACGGCGTGGGCACCCTGATGGTCCTCGGGCAATGGTTGTGCAGCGGGTGGGTGTTGTGGCGTTTGACCCAAGGGTCGTCTGCGACCATCGGCACCGAGACTTCATAGGCGCACCTGCACGCCTCGAATACCCCGGAAAGTCATGCGCCGGCCGGTGTATTCCAATAGGGCCTGAAGAAAGGTTGTTATGAAGCATGGACTGTATCGATGTGTTGCCAGCGTCATTGCTGTGGCGGGGTTGTTGATGGGATGTGGAACACCACCGCAGACGCCGGACGGGTTCCGAGCACTGGTGCGAGGGGGACACGCCTTGTTCCGGATCGACGCATTCACGGTCGATCGGCCACTCGCGGCGGTGGGCAATGCGTTGCAGCGCAAGGCAGAAGAATGCCTGCATGCGAAAGTCACGACGCACGGCGCAGGCATCTTTGGGTTCGGATCTGGCTCCTCGCAGGTGCGGGCCGTATCGACGCCCACGGTCAGGCGAAGCCAGGATCGGGTCGAACTCGACCTGCAGGTGGATGTGAAAGCAAGTGTCAAGGTTTACGACGAACCGCCGGGCGGCATCGTGAACTTTGCAGTCGATGCGGTGCCGGCAGGCCCAGGGCGGACGCGCGTCGAGGTCTACCGCATGAAGGCTCGATCCTCCGCATTGCTTGAGGCTGTTCGTGGATGGGCATCAGGAGACTTCACGGGCTGCCCTGATCCGACGACCTACATTTGAAGCCGGATTGAATCGCATGCCGACCTCAAGCTTCTGGCGCGCAAGATTCCTGTCCAGGGGAATGGTCCTGCTCGCGTGCGCCTGGCTCGCCGCTTGCGGTTCGGTGCGGACGTACCCGACGGATGGACCCTTCAATTTGCAGATTCAGACCACGACGGAATCGGGCTCGGTCCTTCGTGACGTGACCGTCGCGGTCGACATCCATCGGGTGGGGCCTGGTTGTGGGCTCGAACACCTGGGGCGCCGCCAGCTTGGCGACACCGTTCAGGAGCTCAGGCTGCCAGTCGGCGTGCCGCTCTACCTCGAGTTCATCTTCCTGAAGTCCGGCCGCTGGGTGAACGATTCCAGCTTGGTGCGCCACGACACCTTGCTGACAGCGAGGGCAGGGCACCGCTATACCGCGCAGGTTCGGTACCTGAACGGACTTTACGAAGTGGTGGTTCATGAAGCCGCCGCGGGCCAGAGCAGGACGCGAGTCCTCGAACGACATCAACCAGACCGCTGCACACCCGCCAACCGGCACGAAACACCACCGCGTCGCGCCATGTAATGGCGCGCTGCAACGGCTCAGCGGCGCTCGGTGCGCTCTGCCGATTCCAGCGTGTTGACCATCAACATGGTGATGGTCATGGGGCCCACCCCGCCGGGCACCGGGGTGATCCAGCCCGCCACCTGCTTCACGCCCTCGAAATCCACATCCCCGCAAAGCTTGCCTTCCTCGTTCCGGTTCATGCCCACGTCGAGCACCACTGCACCGGGCTTGACCATGTCGGCGGTGAGCACGTTGCGCTTGCCCACAGCGGCCACGATCACGTCGGCCTGCAGCGTCATGGCCTTGAGATCCGGTGTGCTGCTGTGGCAGATGGTGACGGTGGCGTTCTGCTGCAGCAGCATCAGCGCCATGGGTTTGCCCACGATGTTGCTGCGCCCGATCACCACCGCGTGTTTGCCTTTGAGTTCATAGCCGATGCTCTCCAGCATCTTCATGCAGCCGTAGGGCGTGCACGGCCAGAAACCGGGCAGGCCGGTCATGAGGGCGCCGGCGCTGGCAATGTGGAAACCGTCCACGTCCTTGGCGGGTGAGATGGCCTCGATCACCTTTTGCGCGTCGATGTGGGCAGGCAACGGAAGCTGCACCAAAATGCCGTGGATGGTGGCATCGGCATTGAGGGCGTCCACACGGGCCAGCAGTTCGGCCTCGGTCAAGGTGGCCGGCCAGCGCTCGAGCACCGAGTGCAGGCCGGTGTCTTCGCAGGCCTTGACCTTGTTGCGCACATACACCTGCGACGCCGCGTTTTCCCCCACCAGGATCACCGCCAGGCCCGGCCTGATGCCTTTGGCCTTCAGGGCGGTGACGCGCGTGGTCACGTCGGCGCGAAGTTGGCGGGAAAGGGCGTTGCCGTCGATGAGTTGTGCGGTCATGGGGTGAGCGGGCTGCGGTTGAAATGGAAACGCCCGCCGGGAAGGGCGGGCGTTGATCGGAGGTGTGTGGGTCGGTCGGCGGGTCAGGCCTTGGCCGGGGTCTGTCCCAGCGCGATCTTGAGCAGGTCGGCCACGGTGTTGGCGCCCAGTTTTTCCATGATGTTGGCGCGGTGCGCTTCCACCGTCTTGATACTGATGCCCAGGTCGTCGGCGATCTGCTTGTTCAAACGGCCCGCCACGATACGCTCCAGCACCTGTGCTTCACGGCTGGTGAGCTTGGAGAGCAGCGCATCGCGGCTGACCGCTTGCTGGTGGGTGGTGAAGGCTTCGCGTGCGTGTTCGAGCATGCGTTCGACCAGCGTGACGAGCTGGTCTTCCTTGAACGGCTTCTGGATGAAGTCGAGCGCCCCCTTCTTCATCGATTCCACCGCCATCGGCACGTCGCCGTGGCCAGTGATGAAGACGATTGGCAGGGGGGACTGGCGTTCGATGAGCCGCTCCTGCAGCTCCATGCCCGTCATGCCACCCATGCGGATGTCGGCAATCAGGCAGGCGACTTCACGCGCGTCGTAGCGACTGAGGAAGGCCTCGGCGGATTCGAAGCAGCGAACCCTGAAGTCCTTGCCTTCTAGCAACCATTGCAGTGAGTCGCGCACCGCTTCGTCGTCATCAACGACGTAGACAGTGCCTTTTTTCGGGATCAAACTCATCTCGCTCTTTCTGTGTCCGTCACCGGCTCTGTGGCTGGTCCGGTTGATGCGTCGACCAGCTTCAATCGGGAGACCACAGGAATCCAGAAACTGAAGCAGCAACCCACAACCTCTTCCCCATTGTAGATGTTGTGCACATGCATCCTTCCGTGGTGGGATTCGACGATGCTGCGGCACAGCTTGAGGCCGATGCCCATGCCTTCGCTCTTGGTGCTGTAGAAGGCTTCGTAGATGCGCTCAATCATCTCGTCGGGGACGCCGTTGCCCGAATCGCGCACCGAAAACTCGATCACATCCAGATCGTCCTGGCGTCGCGGTCCCACGCGGAGCTCCACGTAGCGCTCACCGGGCGCCCGACCGGCCTGCATGATGGCTTCGCCCGCGTTCTTCAAGAGGTTGATCAGCACCTGCTCGATCAGGATCGGGTCGACCATCAGGCTGGGCAGGCGTGCGGCCACATAAGGTGAGAGCCGAACCTGGTGGCGGCGGAGTTCGATGTCCGCCAGCTCGATGGCGTTGCTCACCATTTGCGCCACGTCGGACGGCGCCGGATTGGGCTCGCTGCGCTTCACGAAGGCCTTGATGCGCTGGATGATCTGCCCGGCGCGTTGTGCCTGGCGCGCGGTCTTCTCCAGTGCTCCCAGCAGGTCCTGCGTGCTGATCTTGTTTTCGTTGACCCGCGAAATCATGCCGTTGCAATAGTTGCTGATGGCAGTGAGCGGCTGGTTGAGCTCGTGCGCCACGCTCGACGCCATCTCCCCCATGGTGATCAGGCGGCTGGCGGTCTGCGCGCGCTCGGCCTGGCGCGAAGCCTGCTCTTCGGCGTAACGGCGTGGCGTGATGTCGCTGGCAATCACCATCTGCGCCAGGCGCCCGTCAACCCAGGTGAGGTAACGCGTTCGCACCTCCAGCCAGCGGTCGAGCTCTTCCACAAACACCTCGGCATTCTCTGCGCCGGCGTCCGTCAAGGTTTCGGTGGGCATGCCGGCAAAGGCGTCCACCGCATCGCCGTCGTCCGGGCTGGGCGAGGGCTGGTTGCCCGCCAGATCCACGAGATGCCGGTGGCCCTGGCCGCGGGTGCCGAACCACATGCGGTACATCTTGTTGGCGAACAACATTTCGTCGCTGCCCAGCGGTGCCACCGACACCGCCGAGTCAAGCGACTCCAGCACGGTGGTGAACCGTTCGTACGACGCCGAGAGTTCTTCCCGGATCCGTTTGGGCTCGGTGATGTCGGTCATCGAGGTCATCCAGCCGGTCTGGTGACCTTTGGGATCGATCAGAGGCGACACATACATGCGCGCGTCAAAAATGCCGCCATCGCGGCGCTGCACGCGCACTTCGAAACCGCCGGGTGTGGAACGCCCGCGCAGCTCGTCTTCCAGTCGGGCGGCCAGTTGGTCGTGGTCTTCTTCGGGCCAATAGGGGAAGGGCGCCGTGCGGCCCACCAGCTCGCCCTCCGTCCAACCCGTCATGGAGCAGAAGGCTGGATTCACATAGGTGATGCGACCCTGCATGTCGAGCGCGCGCATGCCGGTGAGCATCGAGTTCTCCATGGCGCGGCGGAAGTTGGTTTCGGACACCAGCGCCTGCTGCGCCTGCACACGCCGACGCGTGTGGCGCCACGTGCCGAGCAGCATCCACACCGTGAGTGCCGAGAGCGCGCCAATCACCCAGAAGAAGCCGCTGCCCACGATGTCCTGTGAGGTCCGGTAGCCCTGGGCCTTGACGATGAGCCCGTTGCCCACCGGTGAGACCGGCACCTCGTGCTCCAGTGGTGGATTGGACCAGGGCAACAGGCGCAGCACTTCGTTGGGCGCCTGCAGGCTCCCTGCCAGCACCAGGCCGGTGTCGTCGACCAGCGCCACCGCATACCGCGCCATGATTTCCGGCGGCATCCCAAAGCGCATGAGTCCGTCGATGGCGTACTCGCCCATGACGGTGCCGGCAAACCGGCCCTGTTCGCTCAGTGGAACATGCAGCATGAGCGTGGCGTTGCGCGGGTCCTGGGTTTCCAGCGGGCGGGAATAGGTCGGCTGGCGCAAGTCGCGTGCAAGGTCGAAGGTGCCGTCGGTTTCTTTGGGTGACAGCGTGCTGCCCGTGGGCCGCATCAGCCGCAGGGGTGCGCTGGGCGAGGCATAGCTGGCCAGCACGTTGCGCCGGGCGTCAACCCAGGTAACCGCCTGCAGTTCCGGGAACTGGCTGACCAGCGCTTCGACCTGAAAGACGAACTCTTCGGTGTCGATGTCGCGGTTGTCGATCTCTCGGGCCAGTCGCATCAGCTGTTCCTGGCGCTCCAGCAGGCGCAGGCGCAAGCGCTGCTGCGCGTACTCCACGTCCCTTGTGACGGCCTCCTGCTCGCGCTCAAGTTCCTCGTACCGGAGGTAGGTGATGGCCACGACGATTGCGGAGAGGAAGAGCAGCACCGACAGCAGGGGTGCCAGCGTGGCAAACCGGTCCTGACGCGAGGGTGGGAGCCGGCGCCACCAGCGCTTCCACCAGGGTGTCTGGGCGGCTTTGGGCGTGGTGGCTGGTGGCGAAGGGGGCACTGAACTCATAGCCTTCCGAGTCTAAGTGAGCAGGCCCCGTTTGCTTCGATTTGTGCAGCGCCAGTGGGTTTCACGCCTGTTTTCGAAGAGTCGCCTAAATTTCACAATGTAGAAACAAAAAGCACATATTGAAATATGGAAAACATTGTGGGAAACTCCGTGACAGCACGGAATGCCCCCCGTAAGCTCGATTTCAACCAACAGGAGACAAGCATGGCAGCGAACAACGCGCAGGACGGCCGCGGCGCCGGAGACCTGGACACCCAGGAAACCCGCGAATGGATGGAGGCGCTGAGCGCCGTGATCGAGCGGGAGGGCCCGCAGCGCGCCCACTTCCTGCTGGAGCAGTTGCTGGAAGAGGCCCGCCAGAACAGCATCGACCTTCCGTTCTCGGCCAACACGGGCTACGTGAACACCATCGAGCCCAACCAGGAAGAGCGTTGCCCCGGCAACATCGAGATCGAAGAGCGCCTGCGTGCCTACATGCGCTGGAACGCCATGGCCATGGTGGTCAAGGCCAACCGCCACAACCCCGAAGACGGTGGCGATCTCGGCGGCCACATCGGTTCGTTCGCTTCGCTGGCCCACATGTTCGGCGCCGGCTTCAACCACTTCTGGCACGCAGAGAGCGAGAACCACGGCGGCGACTGTCTCTACATCCAGGGCCACGTGTCGCCCGGCGTGTACGCCCGCGCCTACCTCGAAGGCCGCCTGACCGAAGAGCAGCTGCTCAATTTCCGCCAGGAAGTGGATGGCAAGGGTCTGTCGAGCTACCCGCACCCCAAGCTCATGCCCGAGTTCTGGCAGTTCCCCACGGTGTCCATGGGCCTGGGCCCGCTGATGGCGATATACCAGGCGCGCTTCTTGAAGTACCTGCACGCCCGCGGCATTGCCAACACCGAAAACCGCAAGGTCTGGGTGTTCTGCGGCGACGGCGAGATGGATGAGGTGGAGTCGCTCGGCGCCATCAGTCTGGCCGCGCGCGAGAACCTGGACAACCTCATCTTCGTGGTGAATTGCAACCTGCAGCGCCTGGACGGCCCGGTGCGCGGCAACGGAAAAATCGTGCAAGAGCTCGAAGGCGAGTTCCGCGGCTCTGGCTGGAACGTGATCAAGCTGCTGTGGGGCAGCGAGTGGGACCCACTGCTGGCGCGCGACAAGGACGGTGCGCTGCGAAAGATCATGATGGACACGGTCGACGGCGACTACCAGGCCTTCAAGGCCAACGACGGCGCCTACGTGCGCAAACATTTCTTTGGCCGCGACCCCAAGACGCTGGAGATGGTGGCCCACCTGAGCGACAACGACATCTGGAACCTCAAGCGCGGTGGTCATGATCCGCAAAAGGTCTATGCGGCTTACCACAAGGCGGTGAACCACAAGGGCCAGCCCACGGTGCTGCTGATCAAGACCGTCAAGGGTTTCGGCATGGGCAAGTCGGGCGAGGGCAAGAACACGGTTCACCAGACCAAGAAGCTCACCGACGAAGACATCAAGATCTTCCGCGACCGCTACAACCTCCCGATCCCGGACAGCGAACTCTCGAAGATTCCGTACTACAAGCCGGCCGACGACACCCCGGAGATGAAGTACCTGCACGAGCGTCGCAAGGCCCTGGGCGGGTATCTGCCCAAGCGCCGCACCAAGGCCGACGAGAGCTTCACCGTGCCCTCGATCGAGACCTTCAAGGCCGTGATGGAGCCGACCGTGGAAGGCCGTGAGATCTCGACCACGCAGGCCTACGTGCGCTTCCTCACCCAGCTGCTGCGCGACCAGGCCCTGGGGCCGCGTGTCGTGCCCATC
>JBBQKZ010000078.1:0-17645 GCA_038327405.1 Burkholderiales bacterium
CGTGGCCAGTGGGGCCAATCGGTGAATGGTGGTGTCGGGTGCGCCAACGAGCTCGCCACCGAGGGCTTCGACAATGGAGCCCAGTGTCCGCGGCACGCTCGGACCCTGCGGCTTACTTGCTGCCGTTCAAGCCGCTGAGCACCTTGTCGGTGATGTCGTGCTTGGGGTTGATGTACACGGCTTCCTGGATGACCAGGTCGAACTTTTCGGCCTCGGCAACCTGTCGGATCACTCGGTTGGCCCGCTCCAGCACGCTCTGCAGTTCTTCGTTCTTGCGCATGTTCAGGTCCTCCTGAAACTCTCGTTGCTTGCGCTGAAAATCACGATCCTGCTCAACCAGTTGGCGCTGGCGCGTGGTGCGTTGGCCTTCGGGCAAAGTGGGCGCTTCGCGCTCGAACTTCTCGGAGGCCGTCTTGAGCTGAGCCGCCAACGCTTGCACCTCTTTCTCTCGGCGGGAGAACTCCTGCTCGAGCTTGGTCTGGGCGGCCTTGGCGGAGTTGGAGTCGCGCAGTATGCGCTCCAGATTCACAAAACCGATGCGCAGGTCTTGCGCGGCAACGCCGAGTGTTGCGAGCCCCAAGGCCACGGCAACGAGCGTCTTGCGATTGAACAGGCTGGATAGTGTCTTCATCAAAAGGATGTTCCGATCTGAAACTGGAATTTCTGGATTTTATCGCCGGTGAATTTCCGGATGGGGTTGGCGATGGCGAATCTGAGAGGTCCGACGGGCGAGATCCAGCTCAAGCCCACACCGACTGAAGCACGCAGGTCTTTGGCATTGGGGCGGGTGTCGTTCTCACCGAATACGTTGCCGACATCCACGAAGCCGAACATGCGCAAGCTGCGGTCATTACCGGCGCCAGGGAACGGCGTGATGAACTCTGCATTGAGCGCAATGCTGCGGTTGCCGCCGATGTTGACGGTGTCCGAGGAACCCGAAACGGGCGAAATGGGACCGAGGGTGCCTTGTTCGAACCCGCGCACCGATCCCAAGCCACCGCCGAAAAAATTCTTGAAGACGGGGTAAGGGCGACCACCCAGACCCTTGCCAAAACCCAGCTCGCTGTTCAGTGCCAGTGTGTACTGCTTGCTTAGCGGGAAATACTGCTGGAACTGGTAGTTTGCCTTGACGTAGCGAGCGTCGCCGGCCACGCCGAGTTCGGTGTTGAAGCGCTGCAGACGGCCCCGGGTGGGCACCAAAGCGCTGTCTCGCGTGTCACGGGACCAACCCACAGTCAATGGGACCGTGTTGCTGGTCTCTCCAAAGTCCCGGGCGTAGTCCCGGTAGGCATCCGGCAGGAAAATGCCGGACTCGATCGTTGTCTGCTCGATACCTGCGCCAAAAAACACCGTGTCTGCCTCGGTGAACGGCACGCCAAAACGCAAGGACATGCCCTTTGTGATGAGGCGATAGTCACCGGTGTTGGTGGTGGACTGTGTGTCGTAGGGGCGCGTCGTGCGGTAGTAGGCATCGATGCTGCGCGAGATGCCATCAGGCGTGAAGTAGGGGTCTACGGTACTGACCACGAGCTGGCGGTTGAACTTGCTGGTGTTCACGTCGATACCAAGGTAGTTGCCCGACCCGAACACATTCTCCTGCCGAATACCCGCAATGATCGAGAGTTGCTCTGCCTGGGAGTAGCCCGCGCCCAGCGACAGATTGCCGGTGGGCTTTTCAGCCACCGATATGGTGAGGTCGACTTGGTCGGGAGAACCCGGCACAGGCTGCGTGTCTATGCCGACTTCGGTGAAGAATCCCAGGCGGTCCACGCGGTCTCGAGAGAGGCGAATGCGGTCACTGTCGTACCAGGCCGATTCAAGCTGACGAAATTCACGGCGCACGACTTCGTCGCGAGTGCGGTTGTTGCCTTCGACGTTGATGCGTCGCACATAGACGCGCCGCGCTGGCTGGCCGCGCACGACAAACGACACCCGTTTGTTGACACGATCGATCTCGGGTGTGGCTTCGACCTGCGCAAAGGCGTAACCGAAAGCCCCGAAATAGTCGGTGAAGGCCTTCACCGTGCTCGTGACGTCTTCTGAGTTGTAGGCCTCACCGGCCCGCAAAGTGATGAGCGACTTGAACTCTTCTTCCTTGCCGAGGTACTCACCTTCCAGCGCCACCGACGACACGACGTAGCGGTTGCCTTCACTGATGTTCAGGGTGATCGACATGTCCTGTTTGTCGGGCGAAATCGCGACTTGCGTGGAGTCGATGCGGAACTCGAGGTAGCCACGCGTGAGGTAATACGAGCGCAGGGTTTCGATGTCGGCATTGAGCTTCGCACGCGAGTAACGATCGGACTTGGTGTACCAGCTCAGCCAGCCGCCCGTGTCCAGGTCAAACAGATTGCGCAGGGTTGACTCGGAGAAAGCCTGGTTGCCCACGATCCGGATCTCCTTGATCTTGGCAACCTCGCCTTCGATCACACTGAAATTGAGATTGACCCGATTGCGCTCGCCCGGCGTGACGGTGGTGACCACCTGTGCTGCGTACATGCTCTTGCTGATGTACTGGCGCTTGAGTTCTTGCTCGGCGCGATCGGCCAGCGCCTTGTCGAACGGGCGACCTTCGGTCAGACCGATGTCGCGCAGCGCCCTGGTCAGAACTTCGTTGTCAAACTCCTTGATACCGGAGAAGCTCACGTCGGCCACAGTCGGCCGCTCTTCCACAATCACCACCAGGACATCGCCGTTGATTTGCAGACGCACATCACTGAACAGGCCAAGACCGAAAAGGGAGCGGATGGCTGTGGAACCCTTGTCGTCGCTGTACAGGTCTCCGATCCGGAAGGGAAGCGAGGCAAACACGGTCCCCGGCTCCACACGCTGCAGACCTTCGACACGGATATCCCGCACGGTGAAGGGATCGACAGCCCAAGCAGGCAAAGCGCTGAGCAAGGCGGCCGCGAGCGCTGAAAGAGTCAGGCCGCGCAGACCGATTTTGTTTTTTGTCATGGGAAAAGTGTTCAGCCAGCCAAGCGGGCCACATCATTGAACAAGGCAACGGACATGAGGGCCATGAGAACCACGACACCCCCGCGCTGCAGGCGCTCCATCCACACGTCAGACACGCTGCGACCGGTCACACCCTCCCAAAGATAATACATCAGGTGCCCACCATCCAAGACCGGCAGAGGCAGCAGATTCAGCACGCCCAGGCTCACACTGATGAGGGCCAGAAACAGGATGTAAGAGGTGATGCCCAGACTGGCCGACTTACCCGCGTAGTCGGCAATCGTGAGCGGTCCGCTGAGGTTCTTGATCGACGCCTCACCGATCACCATGCGCCCCATCATCTTGAGTGTGAGCCACGACACTTCCCAGGTGCGCACGGCGCCCTTGAGCAGGCCATCCACAGGGCCGTGGCGAATCGTCATCATCTGGGGCGCAGCGCCGATATAGGCCCCCACGCGACCCACCCACACATCACCCTGCTTCTCGGGCACTGGCTTCACCGTCAGGTTGACGCGCTGACCATTGCGGTCAATGGCCCATTGCTGCTCGCGGGTTTCACCCGCAGGGCCGGTGGAGACACGGATGAGCGCGCGCAAGCGTTGACCGTCCAGTACAGCGGCACCGTCGACGCTGCGCACAGTGTCACCAGAGAGCAGACCGGCTGCAGCAGCGGCGCCGCCTGCAATCACCTCACCCACCACGGGTTGGGTCCAAGGGCCGGTGATGCCGATCTTTTGAAAAAGCGAAGCATCGGCTTCGCGCACATCGAGTCCGGCCAGCGGCAACACGATGGAGCGTTGAGGGCCACCCTCATCGTTGCTCACGCGAAGCGTCATGTCTTCGTTGGACAGCGCCGCCTGGGTCAGGCGCCAGCGCAGGTCTTCGAACGAGCCCACATCCGCCAGATTCTCTTCGTCGGGGCCGGCCTGTGCCACCCATTCACCGCCGCGCAGTCCAGCTGCCTCGGCGAGTGAGCCGATGGTCGGACTGGCCAGCACAGGCTTGGGTTCTTCGACACCGCTCCAGTTCACCACGGCGTACAGGGCCACGGCCAGCAGCAGGTTGGCCGCCGGGCCGGCCGCAACGATGGCCGCACGCGATCGCAGGGGCTGGGTGTTGAAGGCGAGATGGCGCTCGGCCGCATCGACCGGCGCTTCCCGTTCGTCGAGCATGCGCACATAGCCCCCCAGTGGCAAGGCGCACAACACAAACTCGGTTGGACTGCCTTTCTTGTGCCAAGTCAGCAGCGGCTTGCCGAAGCCGACCGAAAAGCGCAACACCTTCACGCCGCAGGCGACCGCCACGCGGTAGTGGCCGTATTCGTGTACGGCGATCAAGAGGCCGAGGGCGACCACAAAGGCAACAAGTGTGAGCATGGTGGGCGGTGGTGAAGGGGTGAACGTCGCTCAGCGCCTGCGGGCCAGGCGACTCAGCGGGAGAGCCGCTCGACCTGGGTTTGAGCCAGGCGGCGAGCCTGCTGATCAATGGCCAACAAGTCTGACAAGTCGTTGGGCTTGGAGGGGACCAAGGCCTGCAAAGTTGCATCGTTGATGGCGTGGATCTGGTCAAATCGAAGACGCTGGTCGAGAAACGCCGCCACGGCGACCTCGTTGGCAGCGTTGAGTACCGCGGTTGTGCCGATCGGCCCCACCAGGGCATCCCAGGCGAGCTGCAGCCCCGGAAAGCGCACCTCGTCGGGCTTCTCGAACGTCAGGGCCCCCAGGGTGCCGAAGTCCAGCGGGGCGGCCCCTGACGCGATGCGCTCGGGCCAGGCCAGGCCATAGGCAATCGGCACGCGCATGTCGGGCGTGCCGAGCTGGGCCACCACCGAACCGTCGGTGTACTGCACCATGGAATGGATCACGCTCTGTGGGTGAATCACCACCTCGATCTGGGCCGGTGGAAGACCAAAGAGGTAACAGGCCTCGATGACCTCCAGCGCCTTGTTCATCATGGTGGCCGAGTCCACCGAAATCTTGCGTCCCATCACCCAGTTGGGGTGAGCGCAGGCTTCATTGGGCGTGACCTGGGCCAGCGTTAGTGGATCGCGCGTGCGAAACGGCCCACCCGAAGCAGTCAACACGATCTTTTCCACGCGGCGCGACCACGAAGCCGGGTCTTCAGGCAAGGACTGGAACACGGCCGAGTGTTCGCTGTCGATGGGCAGCAGCGTGGCGCCGCCGTCGCGGACTGCCTGCATGAACAACGCGCCACCGACCACCAGAGCTTCCTTGTTGGCCAGCAGCAGCTTCTTTCCGGCCTGGGCCGCCGCCAGGCTGGGCGCCAGACCGGCTGCCCCCACGATGGCGGCCATGACCGCATCCACCTCGGGATCGGTGCACACGTCACACAGCGCTTGCTCCCCCGAGAGAACCTGCACCTTCAGGCCCCACGCCAGCACGCGCCCGGCCAGCTGCTTCGCGTGGGCCGGACTCACCATCACGGCGTAGCGTGGGGAAAATTGCTGGCACTGCGCCAGCATCAGATCGACTTGCGTGGAGGCCGTGAGGGCAAAGACGCGGTAACGATCGGGGTGGCGCGCCAGCACATCGAGCGTGCTTTTGCCGATAGACCCGGTGGAGCCGAGGATGGTGATGGACTGGGTGGAGGTCATGACATTCAAAGGGTGGTGAGCATCATGGCCAGGGGCAACACCGGCAGCAACGCGTCAACCCGGTCGAGCACGCCGCCGTGGCCGGGCAACAGGCCGCTGGAATCCTTGACCCCCGCGCTGCGCTTGACCAGGGACTCGACCAGATCACCCACCACACTCATGCTCACCAGGAAGGCCAGCGACATCACGGCCGCGAGCGGACCGAAGGCCCACAGGCGTGCATAGAGGCTGCCGGCGTCGGCCATGCCCCGGGTGTCGGCCCAGAGCCAGGCGGCAGCCATTGCAAACACGCCGATGAAACCGCTGATGGCGCCCTCCCAGGTCTTGCCCGGGCTGATGCCCGGGGCCAGCTTGCGCCGCCCCATCGCCTTGCCGCCAAAGTAAGCCGCGATGTCCGCCATCCAGACCAGCAGCAGCACTGACAGCAAAAAGCCAAGCCCTGCGAGCCGGGCCTGCACCATGGCCACCCAGGCACATCCAATGAGCAACAAGCCCAACCAGAGCCGCACCCCCTTGGGCCAGGATGCCCAACCCGAGACGCCGCGCGCGAGCATGGCCACCGCGAGCACGACCCACAGCAAGCCGACGCCGATCCAGATGGTGCGCCACGATCGGTCAAGCCCGCCCGTCAGCCACACCGCGACCATGACCAGCCCAAGCCCGAGGCCGATCGCCAGCGCCGCGCGCGAGCCCACGCCATTGAGACGAGCCCACTCCCAGCCCGCGGCCACGATCAGCAGCAAGGTGAGCACGGCAAACGGTTCGATGGCGGGATAAAACAGGGCGGGCAACAAGACCGCCAGCAGCAGCAATGCGGTGATGACACGCTGTCTAAGCATGTCGTTCGCCGCCCACGGCCAGCAGCGGTTCGGCCTGGGCGACTTGGTCGGCCGTCTGCCCAAAACGGCGTTCGCGGTTGGCGTACTCCTGCAGCGCGCAGTCCAGGTCAGCAGGACCAAAGTCCGGCCAGAGGCATTCGGTGAAAACCAGTTCGGTGTACGCGGTCTGCCAGAGCAGAAAATTGCTGATGCGCAGCTCGCCGCCAGTGCGGATCAACAGATCGGGGTCGGGCACGTGCGCCAGTGCCATCTGGCCGCTCAGGCCTTCTTCGGTGATCTCAAGGCCCTGGGCCACCAGGCGGCGCGCGGCCTGCGCCATGTCCCAGCGGCCGCCGTAGTTGAAGCAGACGTTGAGCACCAGCTTGTGGTTGTGGGCGGTGTCGTTCTCGGCGGCCACCAGACCCTGCACCACTCGCTTGGAGAGCCCTTGGCGATCGCCGGGAAAGTGCAGGCGGACGCCGTTGCCTTCGAGCGAAGGGACTTCACGCGACAACGCGAGCACCAGCAGATCCATGAGACTGGAGACCTCTTCGACCGGCCGGTTCCAGTTCTCCGAGGAGAACGCAAACACAGTCAACACAGGTATTTCGCGCTCGAGGCAGGCCTTGACAACGCGACGCAGTGCTTCAACACCTTGTTTATGACCGGCCACCCGCGGCAGCCAGCGCTTCTGCGCCCAGCGGCCATTGCCGTCCATCACGATGGCGACATGACGAGGCAACGAGCCGGCGCGTGTGTCGTGGGTGGACATGGATGGGGGCATGGGGGACAGGTCGTTGCTTGCGGGTGTCGATGGCGGTCAGACCGCCATGATGTCCTGCTCCTTGCCTGCGACGAGGCGGTCCACCTCGTTGATGACTCGGTCGGTGAGTTTCTGAATGTCTTCCTGCGAACGTCGATCGTCGTCTTCAGACGCCAGCTTCTCCTTCACCAACTTTTTCACCTGTTCGTTGGCGTCGCGCCGCAGGTTGCGGATCGCGATTTTGGCGGCTTCGCCATCACCGCGAACGACCTTGGTGAGTTCCTTGCGGCGCTCTTCTGTCATGGGCGGCATGGGCACACGGATCAGGTCGCCCTGGCTCGACGGATTCAGGCCCAGGTCGGATTCCCGGATTGCCTTTTCGATCTTGGCGCCCATGCCCTTTTCCCAGGGTGCCACCCCGATGGTGCGCGAATCGAGCAAGGTGAGGTTGGCCACCTGCGACAGAGGCAGCATGGAGCCGTAGTAATCCACGTGCACGGTGTCGAGCAGCGCCGGGTTGGGGCGACCGGTGCGGATCTTGGTCAGTCCGTTCTTGAACGCTTCCACCGACTGCATCATCTTGTGCTCGGCGGTTTTTCGAATGTCATCAACGCTCATGAAAACTCCTCATTTCTGCAAGGGGTGGGCGCCATCGCGCGTCACACATGAACCAACGTGCCTTCGTCCTTGCCCATCACAACGTCGCGCAGCGCACCGGGCTTGAAGATCGAAAACACCTTGACCGGCAGTTTCTGGTCACGGCACAGGGCAAACGCCGTTGCGTCCATGACCTGCAGGTTCTTTTGCATCGCTTCATCAAACGTGATCGACGCGTAGCGGGTGGCGGTGGGGTCTTTGTTCGGGTCAGCGCTGTACACGCCGTCCACCTTGGTGGCCTTGAGAACGATTTCGGCACCGATTTCGGCGCCGCGCAAGGCAGCAGCGGTGTCGGTGGTGAAGAACGGGTTGCCGGTTCCTGCGGCAAATACCACCACTTTGCCCTCTTCGAGGTACTGCAACGCCTTGGGTCGCACGTAAGGTTCGACCACCTGCTCGATGGCGATGGCCGACATCACGCGAGCCACCAACCCGGCCTTGTCCATCGTGTCGGCCAGCGCCAGCGAATTCATCACCGTGGCCAGCATGCCCATGTAGTCGGCGGTGGCGCGGTCCATGCCCACCGATCCGCCCGCCACACCGCGAAAGATGTTGCCGCCACCGATGACGATGGCCACCTGAACCCCGAGACGGGTGACTTCTGCGATCTCTTCCACCATGCGCACGATGGTGGCCCGGTTGATGCCGAACGCGTCGTCGCCCATCAGGGCTTCACCCGACAGCTTCAGCAGAATCCGTTTGTAGGCAGGCATGTGGCAACTTTCTGGAAGCAAAAACACAACATTCAGCCGGCAAGTGTACCGAGGAGCGTGGGCCCGTCGGTGCCGGTTACACACAAGACAACGGGCCTTGCGGCCCGTTGTCTTGTTCAGGGCAGCAACGGCTGCCGCCCGTGGGCGCTCAGGCGCCTTTGGCAGCGGCCACCTGGGCAGCCACTTCGGCGGCAAAGTCGTCCACCTTCTTCTCCATGCCCTCACCCACCACGTACAGGGTGAAACCCTTGACGGTGGTGCTGGCGGCCTTGAGCATGGCTTCGACGGTCTGCTTGTCGTTCTTCACGAAAGACTGGTTGAACAGCGAGACTTCCTTGAGGTACTTCTGCACCGCGCCGTCAATGCGTTTGGCCACGATCTCGGCGCTTTGTTCCGACTTGCCGGCGGCCACGAGTTCCTTGTTGGCTTCGTCGGCCTTGGCCGTGGCCACCGAGCGCTCGCGCTCGATGAATTCCGCGGGCACGTCGCTGCTGGTCAGGGAAACGGGCTTCATGGCGGCAACATGCATGGCGACGTCTTTGGCTGCGGTCTCATCACCGTCAAACTCCACCACCACGCCGATACGGGTACCGTGCAAGTAACCAGCCAGTTGGGACGCGCCGCTCCAGGCCTTGAAACGGCGGAACGACATGTTCTCGCCGATCTTGCCGATCAGGCCCTTGCGCACGTCTTCCAGCGTGGGGCCAAAGCCGTCCTGGCTGTAAGGCAGCGCGCCCAGTGCGGCCAAGTCGGCCGGCTGGTGCTTGGCCACGAGTTCAGCCGCTGCCTTGGCCAGAGCCAGGAAGCTGTCGTTCTTGGTGACGAAGTCGGTTTCGCAGTTGACTTCGATGAGGCCACCGGTGGTGCCGTCGATGAAGCTCGCAACCACGCCTTCGGCGGTCACGCGGCTGGCGGCTTTGCCAGCCTTGGTGCCCAGCTTGACGCGCAACAACTCTTCGGCCTTGGCCATGTCGCCGTCGGCTTCGGTGAGCGCTTTCTTGCACTCCATCATGGGGGCGTCGGTCTTGGCACGCAGTTCAGCGACCATGCTTGCGGTAATTGCCATCTGTATTCTCCTTGGCGCCGCCTCAACCCGTCGGGTGAAGTCGGCCATGTTCAACAATCGGTTCTTGGTGTGAAAAAGGGGCTCTCAAGCCCCTCTTTCATGGGAACAGCGCCTTCAAGCAGCGGTGTTTTCCTTGACTTCGACGAACTCGTCGGCGCCTTCGGCGGCAACAGCTTTCACCACGTCATTGACCGCGTTGTTGCGGCCCTCGAGGATGGCGTCAGCGATACCACGGGCGTACAGCGCCACGGCACGGGCCGAGTCGTCGTTGCCGGGGATCACGTAGTCGATGCCCACAGGCGAGTGGTTGGTGTCGACCACGCCGACCAGCGGAATGCCGAGCTTTTGCGCTTCGAGCACCGCAATCTTGTGGAAGCCCACGTCGATCACGAAGATGGCGTCGGGCAACGCGGCCATGTCCTGGATGCCGCCAATGTCCTTCTCGAGCTTTTCCATCTCGCGGGAGAAGGTCAGTTGCTCTTTTTTGGTCATGGTGTCCAGGCCGCCTTCTTTCTGGGCCTGCATGTCCTTCAGACGCTTGATCGAGGTCTTGACGGTCTTGAAGTTGGTGAGCATGCCGCCGAGCCAGCGCTGGTCGACGAAAGGCACGCCTGCGCGACGGGCTTCCTGAGCCACGATGTCGCGCGACTGGCGCTTGGTGCCCACCATCAAAATGGTGCCGCGGTTGGCGGAGAGCTGACGCACAAACTTGGCTGCGTCTTCGAACAGGGGCAGCGTCTTTTCGAGGTTGACGATGTGGATTTTGTTGCGGTGACCGAAGATGTACGGAGCCATCTTGGGGTTCCAGAAGCGGGTTTGGTGACCGAAATGGACACCGGCTTCCAGCATTTCGCGCATGGAGATTGACATGAGTGAGCTTTCCAGAGGTTGAGTCTAAAATCCAGCCCCGATCACCCGTCGGCCGCCCAAATCGTTTGTGATTGGGTCGACGCAGGCAACACCCGGTTGGGCTGGTTTGCGATTTGCCTTGCAGGATCGGCGGAACTGTCGTTCCACTGTCATCTGCAAAGCCTATCAATTATAGCAGTCGTGCCCCGCCTTGCTCCTCGGCTGCGCATGCCTCGCGCGCACGTCGGCTTTCTGCGTGTTCTCCCATGAGTCATCTGGCTTTTTGTCCCGCCAGCCTTTCCGGGTGCCGGTCGCCGCCCGGCACAATGCAGTTTTCTGGGAGCACGGTTTGAAAATCGCGGTGGTCGGAGCAGGCGTGGTCGGCATCGCCTGCGCACACGAGTTGGCGCTGGACGGTCATGAAGTGACAGTGTTCGAGCGGCGCAGCACAGTGGCTGAAGAAGCCAGTTTTGCCAGCGGAGCGCTCATTGCCCCGGGCTGGACCGCGCCTTGGAATCCGGCTGAACTGCAGTTGGGGTGGCCCTGGTCGACGGCGACCGATGGTCTCCAACTCGCCCGCCTGCCCCGAGGCAGCGAGTGGAGCTGGCTCTGGCAGTGGCGCCAGGCACGCAAGGGCCCGCAACTGGCGGACATTCAGGAACAGATCCATCGCCTGGTGCGCTACAGCGAGGAGCGGCTGCAGGCCATCACCGACCAGTACCAGCTGGAACACGACCGCAGCCACGGCATGCTGGTGCTGCTGAGAACAGAGCAAGACACCAACCTGTCGCAAGTGTCGCTGCAGCAGCTGCGCGACCTGGGCTTGCCCGTCAAGGCACTCACCAGCGATGAGGCCCGTGCGCTGGAGCCCGCACTCAGCGCCGACACAGCACTGCACAGCGCCATCGAACTCGGCGGGGCAGCGGTGGCGAACTGTCGCGAGTTCGCGGTCTTGCTGCGAACGCAAGCCCAGCAATCGGGTTGCCTGTTCGAATTCAACACCATCGTGAGCCGCGTGGAGGCCATGGCACCGACAGGCTTCAAGCTGGAACTGATACCCACCGCATCCAGTCCGCACACCGGCAAGCCCAGCCCGCAGACTCTCCAATTTGACGCCGTGGTCATCTGCGCAGGGGCCGCCAGTGCAGGCTTGCTGAGCACCATGGGGTTGAGGGTGCCACTGCAAACGGTGCGCGGGCACACCCTGAGCGCGGCGGTGCGGGAGCCCATGGACGCGCCGCAGTCCGCGGTGCTCGATGCCCGCCACGGTGTGTCGATTGCCCGCCTGGGCCAACGCGTGCGCGTGGCAGGCGGCCGCGAATGGGGCCGCGAAGCCGGCGCACCATCCAAAGCGGGCCTGCAACGCCTTTATCGGGCGCTGTCCGACTGGTTTCCAGGCGCGGTTCGCCTGGGCGGTCCGGCCGGCAACGTTCAGGAATGGAGCGGCGCGCAGGCGACCTTGCCCGACGGCGCCCCCCTCCTCGGCGCGAGCCGCGTGCCGGGTCTCTGGCTGAACCTGGGACACGGGCCGTGCGGCTGGTCCATGGCCTGCGGAGCTGCCCGCGTGCTCGCGGACCAGATCAGCGGGCGCGCGCCCGAGCTCATGCTCATCCAGTGTTCGCCCCAACGCTACGGCATCTGAGCCAGACTATGGGCATGCGACCCATCAACGGCCAACAACGAGAACTCCTGCACGGGAGCGCAGCCACGCGCAGCCTAGAGCGGGCGGCGCAGGTCACGCTGCCAGCGCACACCCTGATGGCACGTGCCGGGCTGGCCGTGGCCCGTCTTGCACGAGCGCTGGCGCCGCACGCGCGTTGCATCTGGGTCGCCTGCGGCCCGGGCAACAACGGGGGCGACGGACTCGTTGCGGCCATGCACCTGCACAGCTGGGCCCGGGACGCGGGCTTGCGGGTGGTCGTCACGCACTCTCTGGGAGCACAGGTTGATGCTGCCCAGCTGCCACCGGACGCGGCGCAAGCCTTGTGCGGGGCCCGTTCCGCCGGTGTTCTCATCCAGTCCGAGCCGCCCGCGTCATTTGATCTCGCGATCGATGCCTTGCTCGGCGTCGGCGTCACCCGGCCCATCATGGGCACCATGGCCCACTGGGCCCTGATGTTGAGGTCCACCAGCGCCTGCGTGCTGTGTGTGGATCTGCCCAGCGGGCTGCAGGCCGACACTGGCGCGTTGATGGCCGTGGAAGACGCCGCATCAAGACCCATCGAAGCTTTTCACCTTGGTCCACGCCACACACTGTCGCTCCTGACCTTGAAGCCCGGCCTGTTCACACACCATGGCCGGGACGCCGCAGGCAAGGTCTGGTTTGACGATCTGGGTGTCGGCTTTGTCAGCACGGTGCCTGTGACGGCATGGCTCGAGGGCCGGGCAACGCCCAGCGGGAACAAGGCACTCAGGGCCCACGACAGTCACAAGGGCAGCTTTGGCGACGTTGTTGTGGTCGGCGGCCAGGGCATCGCCTCCCAAGGCGCCGGCATGACGGGCGCAGCGGTGCTCGCGGCGCGCGCGGCGCTGCACGCGGGAGCCGGGCGGGTTTTCGTGGGCCTGCTGGAAGTCGACTCGACAAACGAGACCACCTGGGACCCGGTGTGCCCGGAACTGATGTTTCGCCGCCCCGCCACCTTGATTGACGCGTCGTGGCTGACCAAGGCCAGCGTTGTGTGTGGATGCGGCGGTGGCACATCGGTGGTCGCGGTGTTGCCCAGCTTGCTGTCCCGCGTCACCACCTTGGTGCTGGATGCCGACGCGCTCAATGCCGTGTCCAGGGATGAAGCCCTGCGAAGCCAACTGACTCACAGGCACGGACGCGGCTGGCTCACGGTCCTCACGCCGCACCCGCTGGAAGCCGCCAGGCTCCT
Source organism: Burkholderiales bacterium (assembly GCA_038327405.1). GTDB lineage: Bacteria > Pseudomonadota > Gammaproteobacteria > Burkholderiales > Burkholderiaceae_C > Hydrogenophaga. The sequence continues at coordinate 13,315 of JBBQKZ010000078.1, forward strand.
GGGCTGCAGCACAGCGCAGGTCATGGCCGACCGTCTGCTAGCGGCACAAACCATCGCCGATCGGTTTCAAGTGGTGTGTGTGCTCAAAGGTTCTGGCTCAGTGGTAACGGCCCCGAGCGAGATTCCCCGCATCAATCCAACGGGCAACGCCTCGCTCTCCACCGCGGGCACTGGCGATGTGCTGGCGGGCATGATCGGCGCTGCTCTGGCGGGACGGGAGACCTCCCGCCAGGACGGGGCTCTCGACCGGGTGTGCGGCGCCGTGTATCAACACGGCTGGCTGGCGGACCAATGGGACGATTGCACACTGGTGGCCAGTGAACTGGCCCTCCGCGTCAAACCCATTTGACCAGTCAGGGTCATCCCAGCAACATCAACCCGACCTGCAGCAGGATGATAAGCACCAGCACCGACAGGTCCACGCCCCCCACCAAGGGAATCACACGGCGGATCGGGCGCAGCAGAGGAGACACCAGCCGGTCCAACGTGGTCATCACGGGCGACTGCGGCTGCACCCACGACAGGATCGCGTAGCCGATCAGCAGGATCATGAGCCCTTGCAGCACGGTGCGCACCAGAATGCGCAACGCCATGGTGAGGATCGTGATGATCCAGGTGGCGGGTGATACCGCGAGATCCGACACACCGACCGCCAACATCAGCCAGATGCCACCGTAAGCCAGCGCCAACAACGCCGCAGACAACAGACTGCCCCAATCGACCCGGCTTTGCGCCAGCGCACGCGGCAGGATGCGCCGCACGGGCTGAACCAGCCAGTCAGTGACAGCAATCGCAAACCGACCGGGCTGAGCCGACATGTGCACGCGAAGGTGGTTCATCCACGCGCGCAGCAAAGCCATCGCCATCAAGAAAAAGAACAGAGTTTCGAGCAGAAAAAAAACTATGCGCATGCGTTGCGAATCCGGTTGGAAATGGCTCAGAAAACAGAAGGGTTACACGCCCACCAGGCGCAGCGGAGGCCGGGGAACGCGTGGATCTGGCTCCCGCCCGGCAGCCAGACGCTCCATGGCAGCCTCTCGGGAGGCCTCGAGGAAGTCCAACATGATGGGGGAACTGTCTGCCAGCGCATGACGGCCATGGTGGAATTCCGGATGCCACTGCACACCTCGGGCGTAAGCGTCTCCGGTCCAGCGAATCGCCTCCACCAGGCCATCAAGTGTCGACACCGCTTCCACGACCATGCCCTTGCCCAGGTCGGCCACAGCCTGATGGTGGATGCTGGTCACCCGCAGTTGCGACGCGTTGGGATAGAGCTTGGTCAATGCCGTTCCCTGCAGAAAGGTCACGTCGTGTTCAAGCTGGTCGTACAGATCGGTGTCCACATGGGCATGGGCTGCCGGGCATTGGGTGGGAATGTCCTGGTACAGCGTGCCGCCAAACGCAACATTGAGCAACTGGGCACCACGACACACCCCGAGCACCGGTTTTTTCTGGGCAAGAAATGCCCTGAGCAGAGCCAGTTCGTACTTGTCGCGCACCACGTCGCCCTGCCAGCGCGGATCGATGGGCATTTGTCCGTACGACTGGGGCGCCACATCCGCACCACCCTGCAACACCAGAGCATCCAGCTCCTGCACCACGTGCTCGACCTTGAGGTGGCGTGCCGCATGTTTGCTGTCGTGGGCGACGGCAGGCACCATGAAGGCAATGGCTCCGTGCTCCATGATCCAGTGCGCCAGGGACTGTTCGATGTACTGCAGGTTCTTGTTGCGAAAGCCCAGCTCAAGCGGCACCTGGTACAGCAAACGGGCCGAAACACCGATGCGCAGGGGCCGCTCGGTAGGCACCGGCCCCACTTTGGCGACGCGCTTCTTCGCAGGTGCCGACCGCACGCGGTTGACCGAAGGCGCCTCCAGCGCTGCAGAGCGGGCTGGAACCTTCTTCAACGGTGCGGTCACGGTCATCGCCCTGTTCAACGCCGACTCTTGCGGGGTTGATTGGCGGTGCTTCGCGCAGCGCCACGATCCGTTTTCTTTCCCGCAGCCTTTCGACTCGTGGCCTTGGCGTCCACCGCAGCCGCCCGTGGCGCCCGCTCCTGTCGGCCAGTCGCGGCGGCTTCGCCGCTCTTTCCACGGTGAGACTTGCCGCCCCGCGCCGGGCTTGGGCCACCCTCCGCAGCGCCCACCTGACCGGTCTTTTCGCGCATTGCACGCAACACCAGATCATCATCACCACTGACCAGGCGGAAATCGATGCGTCGACCGTCCAGGTCGACACGGCTGACCTGAACCTGAACACGGGTCCCGAGCGCATATCGGATGCCGGTTCTTTCGCCGCGCAACTCCTGTCGCGCTTCGTCAAAGCGGAAGTACTCGCCACCAAGTTCGGTGATGTGCACCAGGCCTTCGACGTACATGGCATCGAGCGTGACGAACAGTCCAAAACTGGTGACTGAACTCACCACGCCGCTGAACTCCTCGCCCAGGTGCTCGCGCATGTACTTGCACTTGAGCCAGGCTTCAACATCGCGGCTGGCCTCATCGGCGCGGCGTTCGTTGGCACTGCAATGCAGGCCGGCGGCCTGCCAGGCCAGCGTGTCGACCGAGGGTTTTTTCACCACCTCGCCCACTGCGAGCGGTTTGGCGCGGCTGGCCAGCCGTTTGCTCAGCTTGGCATGGGCCTCGCCCGGGGTTGGCAACTCGGGCAATTCATAGCGCTTGCGCGCCAGGATCGCCTTGATCACGCGGTGCACCAGAAGGTCCGGGTAGCGGCGGATCGGGCTGGTGAAGTGGGTGTAGGCCTCGAACGCGAGACCAAAGTGCCCGCTGTTGATCGGCGTATAGATCGCCTGCTGCATGGAGCGCAGCAACATGGTGTGGATCTGCTGCGACTCGGGGCGGTCCTTGGTGGCAGCCGCGATCTTCTGGAAGTCGGCCGGCTTGGGGTTGTCGCCGATGGTCTGCGAAACACCCATGGCTTTCAGGTAGTTGCGCAGGATCTCCTGCTTCTCGGGCGTGGGGCCTTCGTGCACTCGAAACAGGCCGGTGTGCTTACCTTCGCTGATGAAATCGGCCGAGCAGACGTTGGCCGCCAGCATCGCTTCTTCGATGACCTTGTGCGCATCGTTGCGGGTGCGCGGAATGATCTTCTCGATGCGCCCCGACTCGTCGCAGACGATCTGCGTCTCGGTGGTCTCGAAGTCCACCGCACCGCGCTCACCGCGCGCCGCAAGCAAAGCGCGGTACACGTCGTGCAGGTTGAGCAAGTAAGGCACGAGCGCCTTGCGCTGGCTTGCTTCAGGCCCGCGCGTGTTCTGCAGGATGGCTGCGACTTCGGTGTATGTGAAGCGCGCGTGGCTGAACATCACCGCCGGATAGAACTGGTAGGCATGTACCTCACCTTTGGCGTTCACCAGCATGTCGCACACCATGCACAGGCGTTCCACACCAGGGTTGAGCGAACACAGGCCATTGGAGAGCTTCTCCGGCAGCATGGGGATGACGCGGCGTGGGAAATACACCGAGGTGGCGCGGTCGTAGGCATCAATGTCGATGGCAGAGCCGGTCTGAACATAGTTGCTCACGTCGGCAATCGCCACCAGCAGGCGCCAGCCCTTGCCCTTGCCGACCTTCGCTGGCTCGCAGTACACAGCATCGTCGAAATCGCGAGCGTCTTCGCCATCAATGGTGACCAAGGGCACGTCGCGCAGATCCACCCGACCCTTGTGATCGGCGGCGCGCACATGGTCGGGCAACCCACGAGCCTGCGCCATCGCGGCGTCCGAGAACTCGTGCGGTACGCCGTACTTGCGCACCGCGATTTCGATCTCCATGCCCGGGTCGTCAATTTCTCCAAGCACTTCCTTCACGCGACCCACAGGCTGCCCATAAAGAGCTGGCGGCTCGGTGAGTTGCACCACCACCACCTGGCCCGGCTTGGCCGAACCGGTGGCGCCCTTGGGGATCAGCACGTCCTGCCCGTAGCGCTTGTCTTCGGGCGCCACCAGCCACACACCACTCTCTTGCAGCAGGCGGCCAATGATGGGGGAGTCGGAGCGTTCAACGATTTCCGTCACGCGTCCTTCGGGCCGGCCCTTGCGGTCCAGCCTCACGATACGGGCCTTGACCCGATCCTTGTGCAGCACAGCCCGCATCTCATTGGAGGGGAGATAGATGTCCGCCTGACCATCGTCTCGGACCACAAAACCATGACCGTCCCGATGACCGGAGACGACACCTTCATATTCGGCCAACAGGCTGTTTTTTTCGTTCACTTTTTCTCTGCTATGATTGCGTTTTTCCTGAAATGCCCAGGTGGCGGAATTGGTAGACGCACTAGTTTCAGGTACTAGCGCTGAGAGGCGTGGAGGT
>JBBQKZ010000079.1:0-17505 GCA_038327405.1 Burkholderiales bacterium
TCGCTGCCCCCCGAGGGGGCTGATCCGCCTTGGGGCGGCCCGGCGTCGAGCACTTTGCCCCCACGCTCCGCCGCTGCGCGGGTCGCTGCCCCCCGAGGGGGCTGATCCGCCTTGGGGCGGCCCGGCGGCGGATCTACAGCGCGTGGTCAGCGACCACGATGCCGTCTTCGTCGGCATAGAGCCAGTCGCCCGGACGCACCCACACGCCCTGCATCTGCACGGCCACATCGCGCTGGCCTTCGTTGCGTTTTTCGGTGGGCAGCGGGATGGATGCCAGCGCGCGGATGCCTGTGGCACATGCGCCAAGTTCGGCCACATCACGCACACAACCATCGATCACCACACCCGCCCAACCGTTGCGCGCAGCGGCTGCGCCCAGGTTGCCGCCGAGCAGCGCGCGTCGCAACGAGCCGCCCCCATCCACCACCAGCACGCGGCCCTCGCCCGCGCTGTCCACCGCAGCCTTCACCAGCGAGTTGTCTTCGAAGCACTTGACCGTGACGACAGGCCCGAAAAATCGATGCACTGAACCGAAATCGCGGAACACCGGCGGCAGCACGCGAAACGCAACGGAGCTGTCGTTCTTGTGCGCATCACACAGATCGCAGGTGGCAAAAGCGGGTGTGTTGGTCATGGCATTTCCAGTCGAAAAGTGAGGTGCGGACAGTGAGGAAAACAGCGCCGCATTTGAGCAGATGGGCCTGCACGCCGCGCCGCGCTTGACGTCCGCCGCATCGAAGTGTTGTTTTCCCCGCCAAAAAGCCGCTATCGCCCAGTTCAAACGCAGAAAAAACCGCGTCGCCCTCCTTGGATTGCCCCTGCAACTCCATTAGCATCCGAGACACCAGTGTGAAAGCGCGTTTTCCGCTGGTAAGCAAGTCAACTTCTAGAAGGAAATTCAACCATGGCAACTGCGAAAAAAGCTCCCGCTAAAAAAGCGGCCCCGGCCAAGAAGGCTGCTGCTCCGGCAAAGAAGGCTGCTCCGGCCAAGAAAGCCGCGGCACCTGCCAAGAAGGCTGCTCCTGCGAAGAAGGCCGCTGCCCCGGCCAAGAAGGCTGCTCCAGCCAAAAAAGCGGCTCCCGCCAAAAAAGCTGCTCCCGCCAAGAAGGCCCCTGCCAAGAAGGCTGCTCCCGCCAAGAAGCGCACCCCCAACGCAGCCTTCATGAAAGCGCTGACCCCCAGCGCCGCCCTGGCTGCCATCGTGGGCGCCAGCCCGCTGCCACGCACCGAAGTCACCAAGAAAATCTGGGACTACATCAAGAAGAACAAGCTGCAGGACTCGGTCAACCGTCGCATGATCAATGCCGACGCCAAGCTCAAGGAAATCTTCAAGAAGGCCCAGGCCTCCATGTTCGAAATGACCAAGCTGGTCAACGACCATCTGAAGTGATCCGGGCATTTGCACCCTAATGGGTGTGAACTCACGCAAAGCCGACGCAAGTCGGCTTTGCTGTTTTTGGACATCGCACTGGCGAATTTCAAGGTCAGTTATGAGAAACTGCAACGCAATTCGCATACCCCCACTGGCATGAACAGCAGTCCCCAAACCACCCTTCCGGCTCAGGCCGCCCATGGGGACGCAGCGACCGCGCCTTCCCTGCCGCAGCAACTGCACAAGGTGGTGTTGGTGATGGATCTGGTGGAGTCGGTGCGGCTCATGGCGGCCAACGAGGCTGCGGTGGTGAACCAGTGGCGCGGCTTTGTGCACCATGCCTCCACCGTGGTGCTGCCGGACTGCAAGGGTCGCATGGTCAAGAGCCTGGGCGACGGCATGCTGGTGGAGTTTGACCAGCCCAAAGACGCGGTGCGCGCGGCCCTCACGCTGCACAAGTACTTTGCCCCGCTCAATGAAACGCTGCCAGCGACCCAGCGCCTCTACCTTCGGGCCGGTTTGAACGCCACCAACCTGTACGCCGACGAAAACGACGTTTATGGCCATGGCGTGAATCTCGCAGCCCGTGTGGCCGACCTGGCCGCGCCGGGCGAGACGATCATCACCGCCAGCGTGTTCGACGGCATCGTGGTCGGCATGGACGCCGAGGTGGAAGACCGGGGCGAGAACTACCTCAAGCATTGGCCCGAGTCGGTTCGCACCTGGGCCATCCATTCCGTCACTGCGGGATCGTCTGCGATCCGCGTGCAGGTGCCCGAAGGTACCGCGCTGGACTTCCGCCCTTCCATTGCGGTCGTGCCTTTCGAAACACGAAGCCACGCGGCCGAGCAGTTCGTGATCGGTGAGTTGATTGCCGACGGGGTCATTGCACAACTCGCGCGAAGCCCGGACCTGCGCGTGATCTCCCGTCTGTCCACCACGGCGTTCCGGGGTCGCACCTCGTCTGCCAGCGAAATCGGTCGACATCTGGAAGCCACGTTCGTGCTGGGCGGCAGCTACGTGACGTACGGCGAGAAGGTCGTGATCATGGCGCAGCTCACCGACAACCGCCGCGAAGAAGTGATCTGGGCCGACCGCCTCACCGGCGACGTGCGCGACCTGATGGAAACGCAGAGCGAACTGCTGGACGCGCTGTGCTCGGCCTGCTCCAAGGCACTGCTGAACGATGTGGTGCAAAGAACGCTGGTGTTGCCTTTGCCGCAGCTGGACAGCAACGCGTTGCTGCTGGGCGGCATCACGCTGATGCACCGTTCCACGCCGCGAGACCTGCAACGCAGCCACCAGTTGCTCGAAGCGGTGGTGGAGCGACACAAGCGCGTGGCCACACCGTGGGCCTGGCTGGCGAAGTGGCACATCATGCAGGTGGTGCAAGGACTCTCGGGCGAGCCTGCGAAAGATTTCCAGCGAGCCATTGATACAGCCGACCGCGCGCTCGATCTGGAACCCGCCAGCTCGCTGGCCATGGCCATCAAGGGGCATGCGCTGTGCCACCTGGGAGAAGATGTGGATGCATCGCATCGCCTGCTGCAGGAAGCCACGCAGAGCAACCCGAACGACCCCATGGCCTGGCTCTACAACAGCGTGTGGTCAACCATGTGGGGCACCCCCGAGGATTCGATGGTGGAGGCGGAAAACGCCCTGCACCTCTCGCCGCTGGATCCGCAGAAGTACTACTTCGAGATGATGCTGGCCAACAGCTATCTCGCCATCGGTCGGCTGTCCCAGGCGGTCGACCTTTGCAGGTCCTCACTCGCCAAAAACAGATACCACTTGCCCACCCTGCGCGCCATGTTGATCGCGCAATTCGAGATGGGACTGACCAGAGAAGCGCGCGAGACCTTCGCGTTGATCATGGAGATGCAGCCCGATTTCACCTTGACCAAATACCTCGCGGCCGGGAGTCACAGCCGATTGCGCCAGCGCGGAGCCAAGGTGTTCGCCGAGATGGGCTTGCAGCACTGACCGATTTCGTTTTCAACCCAAACAGGAGCAGCAATCATGAGCGGTGGAGCAAGCGGAGGAGCCAGTGGAGGCGCGAGCGGGGGTGCAAGCGGGGGTGCGAGTGGTGGGGCAAGTGGCGGGGCGAGCGGAGGCGCCAGTGGTGGCGCGAGCAATTCGGTGGTTTACGCCGACGCCCTGCTATTGAGTCGTGCCGCCATCGTCGGCCCTTTCGTTGGAGCGAACCTGCACGTCAAAGAACCCGCCTTTGACAATCCTGCAAACCTCGCGCTGTGGGCCGATGGCCCTCGCGTCGAAGCCTGTTTCACCGAACTCGTCGAGGGCTTGCTTTTCAAAACGCGCAGCGGCCCCAAGGAAGCGATGCTGGAGTTCGCCAACCTGCAGGCCAGCAACATCCAGCGCAAACCCCTGGTGAAGCTGCGCGCCCCCACCAAGCCGCAGTTCAAGAAGCAACTCGACCTGACGGCCGCTTACGCCGATTTGCGGGCCGACCGCGCAGCCGAGATCGTGGCGCAGACAGGACTGCCGGTGCCGTTCTGGTCTTCGGTGGTTGGTCTTACCTCGCACCGCCACAAAAAGACATTGCAGCTCATGGACCTCACGTTCAAGCTGTGTGTGCATGTGGAGATGCGCTTCAAGCACATCTTCGCCAGCGTGCGCCCGGTGGCGATGTCTCCGCAGATCCAGCCCATGATTGAAACCCCGGGGCACGGCAGCTGGCCCAGTGGCCACGCCACCGAAGCGTTCGCGTTTGCCGTGCTGCTGGAGGCACTGCTCAACGCGGCCTCGCCCACGAGCGGCACACCCAACGGCACCGAAAGCCGCGAACAACTGCAGCGACTGGCCGCGCGCATCGCCACCAACCGCGTGGTGGCCGGCGTGCACTTCCCTGTGGACAGCGCTTGCGGACGCCTGCTCGGTACAGCGCTCGCCGAATTTCTGGTGGCGCGCGCCACAGGCACCAAGGTGCACGAGCGTGGTTTTGACGGCCGCCTGTTTGAAGGCCCCAACGGTGAACCGTTGGACTTCAGCCTGCACCAGTCGATGGACCGCACCAGCGGCCACGCCTACACACGATCGGCCGGCACCACGGGTGTGGGCAACGCACCCCTGGTTGCCTGGCTGTGGGAGGAAGCACTCAAGGAGTGGGCATGAGCGCAGCGTCGGGCCGCCCCAAGCAAGCTCGCCCCGCAGTGCGCAGCACGAAGGGACCTCGAATGAGCGCGGGTTGGTCCCCGCTGCCCACCGGCGAATTCACCGGCATTCACTGGAGCGCGCCGGGCGCGATTGACGGGGAAGATCCCTATCTGGCCTGGGCCGAGGCTGACCGGTTCGCCGGCTACCGCGTGGAGCCCCAAGGCAAGCCGCCGAAGTGGTTGCCCATCGTCATTGAACTCACACCGGGCGCCAGTGTGCCGGCGCTGGTGGACGCATCCAACGTCAAGTGGCTGCAGATCCCGCTCGTGTACCTCAACCTGCCGGCGCTGCGCTTCTGCACCGCGCATGCGAAACCCAGGTTCTTCAAGAAGCTGCGCACAGACCCGCAGCTTCGCGGCTTGATCCAGCGTTATGAGCTGGGCCTGGCGGTGGGCCACCATACCCAACCGATCCACGACCCTTGCACGCCGGGTTCCCACCCCGTCATTGCGCAAGGCCGACTCAGCGGCAAGGTGCTCGGTGTGATCGATGGTGGACTGGCGTTGGCCAATCAGGTGTTCCTCGACCACCAAGGCCGCACACGGGTCAAACACTTCTGGCGCCAGGACGACACCGATGATGGCAACTGGCCCGGCAACGAGCCGCACCGCCAGACACCACTGGACCCCGCCCGCGCAGGCCCCAGGCCGCACGACATGGGCTATGGCCACGAGCTCTCGGGTGCGGCCATCGATGCGGCCATGGCCGAACACTCCCGAGGTGGTCGACTCGACGAAGCAGCGCTGTACCGATTCCTCCAGCTCTGGGACCTGAGCAAACCCGTCAACCACGGCACCCATGTGACGAGCCTGGCCTGTGGCTTGGGCAACCTGCTGCAGCCCTGGGAAGACGAGGCCAGTCGCTGCGGTCTGATCGCAGTGCAACTGGATTGGTCCAACGTGCTCGACACCTCGGGCGGCGCCATGAACGTGAGCGTGCTCGATGCGCTCATGTACATCCTGGCGCGCTGCACGCCGCAGGCCCAGCTGGTGGTGAACATCAGCTGGGGCACGCTGGCTGGCCCGCACGACGGCAGCTCCATCCTGGAGGCCGCGATGGACCAGCTGATCGAGCTTTGCGCAGGGCGTTTGAAGGTGACAGTGCCCGCGGGCAACGCTTACCAGAGCCGCACGCACGCCAACGACACACTCGCGCCCGGTGCCTCGCTACCGCTGCACTGGCGCGTGCAGCCCGACGACCGCACGCAGAGCTTTCTGGAGATCTGGCTGCCCGACGGTGCGCAGGGTGTCGAGATCAGCGTGACGCCACCCGGCCACGCCCAGCCGCTGCCGCCGCTGCGCAAGGGCCAGTCGGGGCTGTGGGTGGACAATGACGGCCTGCCTCTGTGCGGGCTGATCTTCCCGAACGACTCGGCGCTGGGCACAGGCAGCACCTGCGCCCTGCTCGCGCTGGCGCCCACCTTCAGCCGCCACCCCAAGGCAGCCACCGCGCCCTTTGGTTCGTGGCAAGTGACGCTCACCAACACCGGCACCGAGCCGGTGGTGTTCGACGCTTACGTGGAGCGCGACGATGTGGCGCTGGGCCAGAACACCGGGGCCCGGCAGTCGTACTTTGAAGACGCGTGGTACGACACCAGCGGCAACATCGGCAGCTTCGTCGACCACCCGGACAACCCCACGCCCATCCGCCGCAGCGGCACCTTCAACAGCCTCTCGACCGGGCAGCACACGGTGAGCGTGGGCGGCACCCGCCGGCAGGCGTCACCCGGCGGGCACTTTGCGCTGTACTCGCCGCGCACACCCGACCCGGACGCGAGCCGCCCGCAACGTGCTGGTGTGAAGAAAGTGCCCGACACCCTGGCCGCAAGCGACGACAACCCGGCGTTGTGGGGCGTACTCGGCGCAGGCAGCCTGAGTGGCAGCGTGGTGCGCCTGGCGGGCACCAGCTCGGCCGCGCCGCAAGAGGCGCGGCGGCTGATCAACCTGCCTTGATGTTCACCAGCGAGCAGGCAGGGTCTTGAGCAACCAGATCCAGCGCTCGCGCACTTCGATGTAGCCGCCAGTCTCAAGGTCTTTCAACAGGCGGCTCACCATCTCGCGCGAGCAGGCCAGGTGCTGCGCCATCTGCTGGTGGGTCAGGCGCTCCTTGAGCGCGCGTTCGCCCTGCTCGTTGGGCATCTGGGCCAGGGTGTTGAGCAGCTTCACAAGGCGGCCGTACACGTCGATCAGCGCCACACTGCGCGCACTCTCGGTGGCCAGGCGGGCGCGGCGGATCAGGCGGGCCATGAGCTCGAGCGCAAATTGGGGGTGTTCGGCGATGTAGGCCAGCAGGGTGGCGCGGCTCACCACCGCGCAGGAGCTGGGCTCGGCGGCTTCCACGTTGGCCGAGCGAGGCCCACCGTCGAGCGACATTTCGCCCACGTACTCCAGCGGGCCATACAAGCCCAGGGTCAGTTCGCGGCCGTTGTTGTCCGACAGGAAAGCCCGCAGACGGCCTTGCAGCACGATGTAGAGCGTGTCACCGGTCTCACCTTCCTGGATCAGCAGCGCGCCGCGGCGGTAGCGACGCTGCACACCCTGCGCGGCCAGCGCTTCAATGTGTTGGTTTGGATGGGCAAAGGCAGAAGCGGAGGGTGTGACTGGCATCCATGCTCACGGGTGGATTGAATCCGGGGAATTGTGGGGCATGGGCATGACGATGCGCAAGGCGGGCACCACCGGGGGCAGGCTGTTGATGCGCTGCAGCAGGCGCCGGATGCTCGGCGAGCCCGCCTTCTCGCGCAGGGTCTTGATCTGGCTGCGGATGGTCGACGGTGCCACGCCGTGTTCGACGGCAATTTCGGGAATCTCGAGACCCCGGCACAGACCCATGAGCACGGCCTCTTCGCTCGGGCTCAGGCCGATGGTCCGGGCAAACATGCGCACCGCCAGGTTGTCGCAGGTGCTCTGGCGCGAGAGCATCACAAGCACGGTGGGCGGGTCCGCTTCCAGCGGATGGCTCAAGGGTGTGAATGCCAGCGACAACTCGCGTTCGCCCTTGTTCAGCAGCACCAGCCGCCGCTGCCCGCGAAAGGCGCCCTCCATGGCCGTCTGCATCTGCCCGGTGAACTCGGCGTTGCTGCCCAGCAGCGTGTTGCCGTAGGACATGAGCATGCGCCCGCTGGCGAGTTCGTGCCGGGCCAGGTGGTTGGCGTGCAGGATCGTGCCCTGCACGTCGATGATCAGCATGCCGTAGTCCACCTCGTCAAGCGCCCGCAGCAAATGGGCTCGGCCCATCGATTGCTGCGAGTGTTGTTCACTGGTTTCGTCTGCGCCCGAGAACCGCAACGTACCTGTCGTCAGAGCCATGGCCATTCCCCTTGATTGATCCGATGGCCCAGTCTAGGCAGAGGGATTGTTCAGGGGGTGTAAGGCAATGCCCGTGTGTTTGTGACGTATTCACACTCCGACAACGCGGCCAGCGGTGCAGCGTTCAGCTTTGCACCGCGCCAGACGCCTGGGCACGCGCCCGGATGGCCGCCAAGGTGCCGCGGGTGGTGATCACATCCACGTCGATCATCACCTCGATCAGGCTGCCGCCGGGTGCGGCCAGCGCGCGCTGCAGCGCAGACTCGAACTCGGCGGTGTGCGTGATGCGTTCGGCTGCGTAGCCGTAGGCCCGCGCCAGCGCGCAGAAGTCGGGGTTGGCCAGGGCCGAGCCGCTCACCTTGGCCGGGTACTCGCGCTCCTGGTGCATGCGGATGGTGCCGAAGCTGCCGTTGTTGAGCAGCAGCACGATGCTCTTGCCGCCGTGCTGCATGGCGGTGGCCAGTTCCTGGCCGTTCATGAGGAAGTCGCCGTCGCCGGCGATGGTGAACGCGGTGCGGCCGGTGAGGATGGCCGCGCCGATGCCGGCCGGCACGCCGTAGCCCATGGCGCCGTTGGTGGGCGCCAGTTGCGTCTTGTGGCCCTTGACCAGGCCGTGGTACCGGAAGAACCGGTGCAGCCAGCTCGCAAAGTTGCCCGCGCCGTTCGTGAGCACGGCGTCAGCCGGCAGGTGTTGCTGCAGGGTGCGGATGATGGCCGGCATGTCGATGGTGCCGGGCAGCTTGATGCCACCGTTGGCAGGGTCGATGTTGGCCAGGTAGTCGGCATGGCAGGCCTGCGCCCATTCCACCCAGGGCAGCGTGGGCGGCGCGGTGAGCACCTCCAGGCTGCGCGCCGCCGCGTTCATGGTGGCGTTGATCGCCAGCGTCGGCTGGTACACGCGGCCCAGCTCTTCGGCGCTGGCGTGGATGTGCACCAGCTTCTGCCGGGGCACCGGCGCCTCGATCAGCGTATAGCCACCTGTGGTGGACTCGCCCAGGCGCGGGCCGATGGCGATCAGCAGGTCGCTCTCGCGCACGCGCGCAGCCAGCGCGGGGTTGATGCCCAAGCCCACGTCACCGGCGTACAGCGCGTGGTGGTTGTCGAAGGTGTCCTGGAAGCGGAAGGCGTTGGTCACCGGCAGTTGCCAGTTCTCGGCGAAGCGCTGCAGCGCGGCGGCAGACTGCGGCGTCCAGCCGCCACCGCCGGCGATCACCAGCGGGCGCTCGCTGGCCAGCAGCAGCGTGCGCAGCTCGCGCAGTGCGCCCGGGTCGCTCCAGGCCTGCACGGCCTCCACGCGCGGCAGCGGCTGCGCGTCCACGGTGTGGGTAAGCATGTCTTCGGGCAGCACCAGCACCACCGGGCCGGGCCGGCCGTTCATGGCAGTGGCGAAGGCGCGCGCCACGTATTCGGGAATGCGGCGCGCGTCGTCGATGCGCTCCACGCGTTTGGCCATGCCCTTCGTGGACGGGCCGAAGAACGACAGGTAGTCGACCTCCTGAAAGGCCTCGCGGTCGCGCGCGTCGCTGGCCACGTCACCCACGAACAGCACCATGGGCGTGCTGTCCTGAAACGCGGTGTGCAGCCCGATGGAGGCGTTGGTGGCGCCCGGCCCGCGGGTGACGAAGCACACACCCGGTCGCCCGGTGAGCTTGCCCTGGGCCTCGGCCATGAAGGCCGCGCCACCTTCCTGGCGGTTGGTGATGAAACGGATGCGGTCGGCGTGGGCATGAAAGCCGTCAAGCACCGCGAGATAGCTCTCGCCCGGGACACCAAAGGCGTGGGTCACGCCTTGGGCGATCAGGCAATCAACGAGCAAATGGCCAGCGATTTGTGATGTCATGGCGGCATTGTGCCGCGCTCGCTAGCGCCCCGCTGCCGTGCGCTGGCCCACACCCACCGCTGCGTACACCGACACCAGCAACACCAGCGCGGCGCCCGCCAGCGTGAGCCCATACCAGCCGCGGTCCATGGTCAGGCCGAAGATCAGTGGCGACAAGGCGAAGCCCACGTCGAGCCCCGAGTAGACCGTGCCATACACGCGGCCGGTGGCGCCCTTGGGGGTGGCCTTCTTGATCATCATGTCGCGGCTGGGCCCACCCACGCCGACCGCAAAGCCGGTGGCCGCGAGCGCCACCATGGTGCCCACTGCGCCCAGCCAGCCGGTGGCGCACACCAGCAAGAGCAGCGCGCCGCTGGTCATGGCGATGGCCACCACGCGGTCGCTGGACCAGCGGTGGCTCTGACCGTACGCCGCCACAAAGCCCCCGACCAGCATGCCCAGCGCCGAGCACAACATGTAGGCACTGATGGTGAGCGTGGCCATCTCCACGCTGACACCGTGCACCACGTTCAGGATGGACGGCGCAAAGGTTTGCACCACCGCCAGCGTCATGGTGGAGAGCAGAAAGAACGCAAAGCACCACCACACCACGGGGAGCTTGAGAAAGTCGAGATCACCACCCCGGGGTGCATCGGCGTGGCGCACCACCACCTCGGTCAGCAGTTTGTCGCGCTGCCAGAACAGCACGGCCAGAACCCCGACGTACATGACCGCGGCGCCCAGGTAGGCGGTGCGCCAGTCGGACAGCGCAGTAATGCCGATCAGGAAGGCCGGCGCCAGGGCCCAGCCCAGGTTGCCCGTGAGTCCGTGCGCGCTGAAAGCATGTCCCAGCCGCGGCGCGGACACCCGCTGGTTGAGGATGGTGAAGTCAGCCGGGTGGAACGGGGCATTGCCCAGCCCCGCCAGCATGGCCACCAGCACCAGGCCGCTGTAGCCAGTGGCCTGCGAAGCGGCCAGAGCGGCCAGCAGAAAACACCCGATGGCGGCGAACAGCACCGGGCGCGCGCCGATGCGGTCCACCACAAAACCCGAGAGCGCCTGCCCGGAGCCCGAGATCACGAAGAAGATGCTCATGAGCAGGCCGACATCGGAATAGCTCAGCCCGAAATCGCGGATGAACACCGGGAAGAGCGGTGCCAGCAGCAGGTGTGAAAAGTGTGAGGTGCCGTGGGCCAGGCCCACCAGTCCGATGACGGTGGCGTCCTGCCTGAGTGGCACGGGATTGACAGGCGCAGCAGCGTCCAATGTTGCGGTGTTCATGCGCTTGATCGTACGGCGTGCGGTGCATGCAAAATGGCGACGGAAAGACAAGCATCATCGAATTTCAGCCAAACCTGCCCCGAACGCCAGCCATGCCGCCCGCACGCCGCCGCCCTGCCCCACGCCCGCTGCCGCTGGGTGACACCGACCCGTACCGCCCCACGCCCGCGCAGCCGGTGCGCTGCCGCGCGCGCCAGCTGGATGGCGACAACCAGTTCGAACCTCACCACCACGCGTGGGGGCAGCTGGCCTTTTGTGCCAGCGGGTTGCTGCAGGTGACGGTGCTGCACGCTGGCAGCGGAAACGGCCAACATGCACCCGCCGAGACGACCACCATCGTGCCGCCTTCTCGCGCGGTGTGGATACCGCCGCTGGCGCGGCATGCCGTGACCATCGTCGAAGCCGCCCATCTGCTCACGCTCTACATCGACGCCAGCGCCGTGCCGGCGCACTGGATACGCTCGCGCGTGCTGGTGGTTTCGCCCCTGCTGCGGGAGCTGGTGCATGCGCTGGATCGTCCAAAGCCTCCTGCCGCGCAAGCTGGGCGGGCGCTGCTGACCCTGCTGCTGCACGAGATGGAACACGCCGACACCCAGCCGCTGGGTGTGCCCATGCCCGGTGCGAACGGCGGTGACCGCCGACTGCGCAACCTCTGTGAAGCGGTGATGCAGGCACCGGCGCAACACGCCACGCTGGCAGCGTGGGCGTCGCACGCCGGAGCGAGCGAGCGCACCCTGGCCCGCCTGTTCCGAGAGGAGTTGGGCACGAGCTTCCAGCGCTGGCGACAGCAGGTGGTGCTGGCGCACGCCATGCCCATGCTGGCGCGTGGTGTTTCGGTGGGTCGGGTGGCGCAAGCCAGTGGCTATGCGAGCGAGAGCGCGTTTTCGGCCATGTTCAAGGCCGCCATGGGCCTGCCACCCACCCGCCTGCTGGCCGAGACGCGGGCCTGGCCTCAGGCCGCCACGGCCTCGTCGACGCGGGCCTGATCGGCCGCGATGGCCTCGATCGCCTTGCGCACCACGCTCTGGCCATCCACCGGGCGCAGCAGGCGGTTGGCGATCAGGCGTTCGCAGCTGCGCTTGGTCATGGAATGGGGGCGCCCGCCCCGACTCACAAACATGAACAGCGTGCCGCGGGTGCTGGCCCAGATCAGCTGGGCGCGCAGCCATTCGCGGTGCGAGTACAGGTCGACCCAGTCGCCTTCACGCAGGCCCGCGAGCAAGGCAACGGCGTCGAACGGAATGTCTTCTTCGCTCTGCGCTTCGTTGAAGCTCGACTCCACCACCTGATCCATGCCGCTGGCGGCACGCACGTCTTCGAGCTCTGAAAAATCGGTGGGCAAGGTGTCCTGGAAGCCTGCGGCTTCAAGCTCCACCCGACCGAGCCAGGGCTGGGCCGCCTTTCGCGGCCGGCGTTGTTCGGGGGTCGCCGGCAAGGTCTCGTCGAGCTCCATCGACATGGAGGAGGTGTCCAGCGGCACCGGATTCGATGCGCTCGCATCGGCCCGCGCACGCGCGCGGCGCAAGCCCAGCACCGGCTGGTGCAGGCGCATGAGGGCGTCGAAGAACGGCTTGGTCTCTTCGGGCGTCTTGCCCAGCGAAGCCAGGCCGGCGTGCAGGGTCTTGAGCATGCCTGGCACCATCTCGAGCAACTGGGCCGGCAGCCGCAGCGTGACTTCTTTCTTGGTGCTCCACAGCAGGTTGGAGACCACCTTGCGGTAACCGCCGGGATCGGTCTCGCCCCGCTCGGCATTGAGTTGGGCCGAGGCGATCGCCAGCGCCCAGGGGCCGTAGAGAAAATCGAGGATGAAGCCGGGCACGTGGTCCACGTCGGGGCGCTGGCTCAGGTCCCAGGCCACCTGGTCGGCCAGCGTTTGCCGCGCTTCGGCGTGGCGAATGGCTTGCAGGTTGTTGTCTTTCGCGGCATCGTCGTCGCGGTCCTGGCTTTCCCATTCCTGCAGCAGTTCGTCCAGCGCAATGGCAAAGGCTTGCGGGTCGTCGGTCTCGAGTTCGTTGAGCGCGTTGAACGCTTGTTGCACCGGCTGGAAGAACTCGGCGAACTCGCTGGCGAACTCGTCGTTGTATTTGAAGCTGCGCTGTGCCACGCATTCCACCAGGCGGCGTGCGGGGTGCGCGTCTTCGCTGAAGAAGCGCGGGTTGGCCATGGCCAGGCGCAGCAGCGACGGCTCCAGCGCAACCACGGCTTCACGCACCGGCGCCAACAGCAAGGGGTCTTGTGCGACCTGGTTGACCAGCTTGCGCACCACGTCCAGCCCCATGGCCTGGGCCACGCGCTCGGCCTTTTGCTTGAGCTGCATGAGCACGCGGGCGCGCTCGTGGGCGGCGGCGAAGTCGCCCCAGGTTTTCTGGCTCAGCTGCGTGCCGATGTCGACCGCGCGCGCAGGCCGGTCCACCACCGGCAACGCCTTGTACTGCTCGCTGCGCTGAACCACCATCGACTCGTCGAGCGTGGGAATGGCCGCAAATGCCTCGATGGCCGCGAGCTCTTCACTCACCTGCTCGTAGTACTCCGGTGCCAGCGACTGTTCGTAGCGCTGACCGCCCTTCTCCAGGAAGTTGTGCAGGTACTGGTTGTCCACCGGCGTGCGCAGGCGGGCCAACTGGGGCATGTCGGGCACGAAATCGCCGAAATGGGCCTCGCCCGTGCTGTCTCCCCGGTGGTCCAGGGGTGCCTGTCCGGAGGGGTTCCACTCGGTGGCGGCCGGGCCGGCGCCGCGCGCCGCCCTGGCCGAGCTGGCCGCCGACCGCGCAGCAGCACCCGGCGCCTCGGCCAGCAGGCGCACCCGGTAGCCGGCTTCCTGCACGTTGGCGCGTTGCAGCACCAGGGTCAGGCGGGCATAGAGCCCCTTGAGTTCTTGACCGATGGCCCGGCCGCAATGGCGCAGCCACAGCATGCGCATCTGCGAGTCGGTTTCGTCCAGCGCCATCATTTCGCGCAATGCCCGCACAAACACCGCAGGGCGCAGCGGGTTCATGTCGGCCTGCACGGTGGCCAGCCCCTGCAGCGAACTCATCAGCGCGTCGAGCACCTTGAGTTCTTGCTCCAGAGGGGGCAGCAGGGCCTGCAGCAGGCGGGCGGATTCAATGGATTCGGTGACGGTGTCGTCCTCAACCAGCGACAGGTAGGCCGATTCGCTCAACAGCGAGGTTCTGGAGGATGTGGGCGCATCGGTGGGCACGGCGAAGGCCTCGCGCAAACGCTGCGGGTAGTCGGCCACCCAGCCTTCCTTTTCCTGGCGCATGCGCCACCAGGCGGTGGCCAGCCGGTCGCGCTGGGCGACTTCCATGCTCTGTTTTTCTGCCTCCTGCAGGCTCGCCACCGCCGCGTCAATGCAGCGCCCCAGCATCGCGGGCGCGTCTTCAAGCGCCTCGGCAAGGCACTGTTGCAACAATCGGGGAGGTACTGTCATGGCCTGGGGTCTGCCGCTGATTCGGGGTGTGAGACAAATCACGGTTATACCTGCGCCGCCACCGACCAACATGACGGTGCGGAGATAAGGCCTTTATCGGTCTCCCAACGGTCAAGCCGGGCTCGGTGTGGCGCCCATGCGGCTCAGACGATCGCCCACAGTGAGGCGGCGGTTGCACACGCCAGCACCACCCACAGGGTTCGCACCGATGCGCCGGCGCAACAGATCCCGGAACGGCAGCACGCCCACCACCGACGGGTTCATGCCTGCGCCCAGGTAGGCCGAAAAACCCAACAAGGGGCCTGGCACGGCCTGCGAAGCGCCATGGCCGGCAAGGAAGTCGGCGCTGCTGACCGCGCCGGTGGGCACCACCGTCGACTGCAGCAAAGGCAGCACCGCGCGACCGCCGCAGAACACCAGTGCGCCGGATGGCTGCTCACCGGGCCAGGCAGAAACAGGCACAGCGCCAAGAGGTCGGCGCAGCCGGATTCGCTCAACCAGCGCCGGCGTTCCACGAACTCTGTGCGGAAAAAAGCCAGGTGGGCCACCGGACCGCCCAATGCGGTGCACCCCAGACCCGGCAAAACCAGGAAGGCCTCGATCAGCGAACCAGATGAATGTGCAGGCATGGACGCGGTGCGGGAGCCGCAAGGCTGGCGGGGTTGGGGTGGAAGTGCGCCTGGCGGTGGCCACTGGCCCGAGGCGCAGAGAGGATAGCGGAGGTCGGCATGGCGCCGGCTGTCAACGGCGTGTCACAACTGGCATGCAACATGCAAGCAGGGCTGTCGACACTCGCGATCAAGCTTCAGGGAACACAAACAATGGAAAGCATCCGGCGCTACGCCAAAACCACGCTGGCATGGGAGGCGCTGTCGCGCCCCGATGCGGTGGGCCGACAGGCCCACACCCTGCTGCTCATGGCCAATGGCCGACGCAGCGAACAGGAACTCTCGCTGCTGCTGGGCTCCGACGTGTCCGAACTGGCCTACGGGCTGATGGAGAAAGGCTACTTGCTGAACACGGCAAGCGCGCTGCTGCCCGAGGCCGACGACGAAGCCACGGTCGCCGCCTGAGTCACTTCAGTACCGGTGAGCGGCAAAGGCGGACGGCAAACGCCGTCCATCACAACCAGCGTCGGATCAAGCCCATGACCTGATCGAAGCGCGGGCCATAGGGTGGGTAGAACAAATGCCCCATCGACAAGCGCGACTGCACCAGAACGGGCTTTTGCTGCGTGAAACGCAGGAAGCCGGTTTCACCGTGGTACGCGCCCCAGCCGCTGTCGCCCACCCCGCCAAAGGGCAAACCTTCGTGAGCCACATGCATGAGGGTGTCGTTGATGCTCACGCCTCCGCTCACCGTGCTGGCCATCACCCGCTCACGCGCAGAAGCATCGGTGCCGAACCAGTACAGCGCGAGCGGGCGCGGGCGGGCGTTGATGTAGCGGATGGCCTCGTCCGTGGACTCGCAAGTCAGCACCGGCAGGATGGGGCCGAAGATTTCTTCCTCCAGCAGCCGGGAGCCTTCAGCAGGGTCGAACACCAGCGTGGGATTCATCTGGCGTGATGCCGGTGCCGCACCGGCCCGAACCTGGGGCGCCACATCGACCACACGGGCGCCCTGCGCCGCTGCTTCACTCAGCAGGGACTGCAGGCGTGCCAGGTGCCGGTCGCTCACGATGGCGGCGTAGTCGGGGTTGCCGCCAACCGAGGGGAACAACCGAGCCACCGCCGCGGTGTAGGCCTGTTCGAACGCAGCCTCCTGGCCGCGCGGCAGCAACACGTAGTCGGGCGCGATGCAGGTCTGCCCGGCGTTGAGCAGCTTGCCGTGGGCGATCTTGACGGCTGCATCGGCGAGATCGCAAGACGCATCCACGATACAGGGCGACTTGCCACCCAGCTCCAGCGTGGTGGGCGTGAGATTGGCCGCCGCCGCCGCCGCCACCTTGCGGCCGACGGCGGTGGAACCGGTGAAGAACAGGTGGTCGAACGGCAGGCCGGCGAACTCGTGCGCCACATCGGCGCCACCCAGCACCACGCTGAATTCTTCGGCAGCAAAAGCACCTTGCACCAAGGAGGCCATGAGGGCCGAGCTGTGGGGCGTGAGCTCACTGGGCTTGAGCATCACACGGTTGCCCGCCGCCAGCGCGGTGGCGGCCGGGCCGAGGTTGAGCTGCAGCGGGTAGTTCCAGGGGCCGATGACGCCCACCACGCCCAGCGGCTGGCGCTGGATATGGGCGCTGGCTGGCTGCAGGTACAGCGGCGTGGACACGCGCCGGGTTTTCATCCAGCGTGGCAGTTCCTTGTGCAGCTGGCCAATGGCCGCACGCAGCACGAACAGGTCGGCCACCTCGGTGACCTGGCGCGAGCGCACGCCAAAGTCGGCCTGCACGGCATCAGCCAAGGCGGTGCCGTGGGTATCGATCAAGGCCCTCAGTCGCGCGAGGCGGTCCCGGCGCAAGGACAATGGCACATCGATCTGCTGGCGACTGGCGCTGTGCTGGGCGTCAAACAGGGCGCGCAGGGGAAGGGTCGGGGGTATCTGGGTCATGGGGCACATGATAGGACCGGCTCCCCCGTCGGGGTAGAGGTGCACCCCCACCCCGACGGATGGGGGCGCTCGCCGTCGACCCCGGTTCAGGCCTCGGCCACGGCGTCACCAAACTCGAACACACCCGGGTTCTGTACCGGATCCACGTCCACCGGAATCGCCGACTTCGGTGGGTAGCGGCCCTCCAGCAAGAACTTCGAGAGCGGGTTCTCGATACGTTGCTGGATCGCGCGCTTCAGGGGCCGCGCGCCGAACACCGGGTCGAAGCCAACCTTGGCCAGTTCGGCCAGCGCGGCCGGCGACACCTGCAGGTGCAGGTCCATCTTGGCCAGGCGGGCTTCCAGCACCTTGAGCTGGATCGCGGCGATCGATTCGATGTGCTGCGCGTCGAGCGCGTGGAACACCACCGTCTCGTCGATGCGGTTCAAACACTCCGGGCGGAAGTGGTTCGTGAGCTCGCCCCAGACCGCGTCCTTCACGTCTTCGTACGGCTCGCCCACCATGGCCTGGATCAGGTGGGAGCCGATGTTGCTCGTCATCACGATCACGGTGTTCTTGAAGTCCACGG
>JBBQKZ010000080.1:0-17335 GCA_038327405.1 Burkholderiales bacterium
CATCAAGGAGTTCTACCTCGGCATGAAAGAAGAAGGCGTGCGGGCCGATCGGCGCTGGAAGAAGAAGAAGAACTGGAGATAAGACATGAGCAACCTCTGGGACCTCTCCGGCATCCAGCCGCAAAACAAGATCGTGCTCGAAGGCGAGACCATTCCGGCGTTGTTCTGGAATGGTGTGAAGTCGCGCGGCCCGAACGTGTGGATGCGGCAGAAAGAGTTCGGCATCTGGCGCAGCTGGAGCTGGACGCAAACCGGCGACGCGGTGCGCGAGATCGCGCATGGGCTCATGGCCATCGGCTTCGAGCCGCGCGAGACCGCGTCCATCCTCTCGAACACCACCATTGAATGGGTGCTGTGCGACCTGGCCGTGCTCAGCGCCGGTGGCGTCTCCAACGGCATCTACCCCACCGACGCGGCCGAGCAGGTGCAGTACCTCTGCGCCGACTCGGGCACCACCGTGCTGTTTGTGGAGAACGACGAGCAGCTGGACAAGGCGCTGGAGGTGCGCGACCAGCTGCCGAAGCTTCGCAAGATCGTTGTGGAAGACATGGAGGGCCTGCGCGAATTGAACGACCCCCAGGTGATCAGCCTGGCTCAGCTGCGCGAGCTGGGCCGCGCCCACCTGCAGCAACATCCCGGCATGCTGGAAGCTCGCGTGGCTGGCTGCAAGCCCGACGAGCTGGCCATATTGGTCTACACCTCGGGCACCACCGGCCGGCCCAAGGGGGCCATGCATTCGCACAAGGCGCTGGTCTACACCGTGCGCGGCTACAACACGCTCATTGCCCGCAGCGAACAAGACGAGTGCATGTGCTTTCTGCCGCTGTGCCACATTGCCGAGCGCATGGGCGGCGAGTATTTCTCGCTCTACACCGGCGCCAAGCTCAACTTTGTGGAGAACCCCGAAACGGTGCCGGAGAACGTGCGCGAGATCGCACCCACGGTGTTCACCGCCGTGCCGCGCGTGTGGGAAAAGTTTTACTCGGGCGTGATGATCACGCTGAAGGAAGCCGGCAAGTTGCAGCAGGCCGCCTACGGCTGGGCCATTGGCGTGGGCCAGCAGGTGGCAGACCTCGTGATGGCCGGCAAGCCGGTGCCAGGCGGGCTGCGCCTGCAGTTCCATGTGGCGCGCGCGCTGGTGCTCAACAACGTGCGCAAGCTCATCGGCATTCACAAAGCGCGCTTTCTCGTCACCGGTGCGGCACCCATTTCGCCCGAGCTGGTGCGCTGGTACCTGGCGCTGGGTGTGCCCATGCTGGAGGTGTGGGGCATGACGGAAACCTGCGGCGCCTCCACCGGCGTGCCGGCCGAGCGCATGAAGCCCGGGAGCATCGGCCCCGCGGCCAGCTACAACGAGGTGAAGCTCGACCCGCTGACCAGCGAGATCCTGGTGCGCGGGCCCAACGTGTTCATGGGCTACCTCAACCTGCCCGAGAAAACCGCCGAGACCATCGACGCCGACGGCTGGCTGCACACGGGTGATGTGGGTGTGGTGGATGAGGAAGGGTTTTTCCGCATCACCGACCGCATGAAAGACATCATCATCACCGCAGGGGGCAAGAACATCACGCCCAGCGAACTCGAGAACGAACTCAAGTTTTCGCCCTATGTGACGGACGCCGTGGTGATCGGCGACAAGAAGCCCTACCTCACCGTGATCATCATGATCGACCAGGAGAACGTGGAGAAATATGCGCAGGACAACGACGTGCCGTTTTCCAACTACGCCAGCCTCACCAACGCGCCCGAAGTGCAAGCGCTGATCCAGACCGAGATCGATCGTGTGAACAAGAAATTTGCCCGCGTGGAACAGATCAAGAAGTTCTTTTTGCTCGACACACAACTGAGCGCCGAAGACGAAGAACTCACCCCCACCATGAAGCTCAAACGCAAGCTGGTGCAAACCAAGTACGAGCCGCAAATCACCGCCATGTACAGCTGAATATCTTCAACCGCCAACCCGACCACCACCCCAGGAGACACAAGAGATGAAAACCCGACTGACACTGGTTGCCGCCCTGCTTGCCGCGGGCAGCAGCGCGGCCTTGGCGCAAACGCAAGGCGTGAGCAAAGACGAGATCGTGCTCGGCTCGATTCAAGACCTCTCGGGCCCCATTGCCGGCTTTGGCAAGCAGGTGCGCCTGGGCATGATGCTGCGGGTGGACGAGGTCAACGAGCAAGGCGGCATCAACGGCCGCAAGATCAAGCTGCAGGTGGAAGACTCGGCCTACGACCCGCGCCGCGCCGTGCTGGCCGCGCAGAAACTGGTGAACCAGGACAAGATCTTTGCGATGGTGGGCCACATCGGCACCGCACAAAACATGGCCGCCATGCCGGTGCAGTTCCAGAAGAACGTGATCAACTTCTTCCCCGTGACGGCCGCGCGCGAGATGTACGAGCCCTTCCACAAGCTCAAGTACAGCTTTGCCGCCACCTACTACGACCAGATGAAGATCGCCGTTCCCAAGCTGGCGAAAGAGAAGGGGGCCAAGAAGGTTTGCGCCATGTACCAGGACGACGAGTTCGGCCTGGAGGTCAAGCGCGGTGCTGAAGACGGCCTGAAAGCCGCCGGCATGACGCTCGCCGTGGAAACCAGCTACAAGCGCGGCGCCACCGACTTCTCGTCGCAAATGCAGAAGCTGGCTTCCGAGCAGTGCGACATGGTCGTGATGGGCACCATCATCCGCGAGACCATTGGCGGCATTGCCACGGCCAAGCGCCTGGGCTTCAACCCCACCTTCATCGGCTCCAGCGCCGCCTACACCGACCTGATCCACAAGCTCGGCGGCCCGGCCATGAACGGCTTCTACGCCACCATGACGGTGCAAAACCCCTACACCGACTCGGCTTCGCAGCCGATCCGCTTCTGGGCCAACAAGTACCAGACCAAGTTCAACGAAGACCCCACCGTGTTCTCGGTCTACGGCTACACCGTCATCGACGCCTTCCTGCGCGCGGCGGGCAAGGCCGGCAACAACCTGACCACCGAGAGCTTCATCAAGGCCATGGACACCATGGTCATCCCACCGGACATTTTCGGCAGCGCAGAAATGACCTTCAGCCCCACCAAGCGCCTGGGCAGCAATTCGACCCGCCTCTCGCAGCTGACGGACAACCGCTGGAAAGTGGTGTCTGAATACATGAAGATCGACGCCGCCAAGTAAGGCACGCTTGATCGCTGACTAACACGTTGCCTGCTTCGGCAGGCCATGCGTGCAGCCGCCAACACCTTGTGTGCTGGCGGTTTTTTTTCGTGGATGTGCAAGGCAATGCCCTGAATTCCCGGTGAAACCCCAGGCCTGCAAAGGCGCACAAAAACAGCGATGGTTTCGCCCCAGGCCATTCCGCCACAACACCTCGCAACAGCAAGACCCAAGATGCTCGCCTTCTTTCGCAACTACTCCGAACAGCTGGAAATCCTCGTCGAAGGTGGAAACCCCCAGGCCGGCCAACTGCTGCCCCAGGCCGACGTGGACCTCATCCGCAACCACCTGAACCGCGACGAACGCATTTGCGCCTACGTGAGCGGCCGCGCGGTGGGCGCCGGTCGGGTGATCTGGGTGGTGACCACCCAATCGCTGGTGGTGGCGCACACCAGCAAGCGCCCCAGCGTGCGCAAGCATGCCCTGGAGCGCATTGAGCGGGCAGACGCCGAGCAAGGCCGTTACGGCACCGGCATGAGCGTGCTGCTGCCCGGCATGCGCCTGGGCCTGTATGGCGCTTCTCACGCGTTTGCGCTGCTTGCACTGCGCGCCATCGACCGCCCCGCCACCAAAGAAGCCACGCAGGCCCTGCTGCTGGCCACCCTGAGCGAAGAGGCCCAGGCCCACGCCCTGCACGCCGTGGCCGACCTCACCCTGCGCGCACAGCCCCTGATGGCCCAGAGCGATGCTGAAGCACGACAGCTGCTGCAGCAAACCGCCGACCGCGCCCGCAGTGGCGGCCAGCAGCGCGCACCCGAAGCGGCGTAAAACCCAACCGCCGGGCACAACCGGCGGCTGGCGCCTAGCATCGGGGCATGCCCACCCTGCCGCCCATCCAAGCCCTGTGGCTCGCCGACGCCATCCTGGCGCTGCACATGGGCATCGTGGTCTTCGTGGTGGGCCTGCTGCCGCTCGTGTTGATCGGCGGCGCACTCGGCTGGCGCTGGGTGCGCCACTTCGGCCTGCGCCTCACCCACCTGGCCCTGATGGTCTTCATCGCCGCCCAGGCCTGGCTGGGCCAACTGTGCCCCCTGACCGTGTGGGAACAAGACCTGCGCCGCCTCGCCGGCCAAAGCGGCTACCGCGAAAGCTTCATCGAACACTGGCTGGCGCGGCTGCTGTACTGGGACGCGCCTTGGTGGGTGTTTGTGGCGGGGTACACGGGGTTTGCGGTGGCGGTGGGGGTGGCTTGGTGGGGGGTGCGGCCGAGGCGGTGAGATCAACGCGGTGAAGGTGCCGTTTGGGGCATGCCCAACCTGGTACGATCAAGCCGCCTGGGCAGCCAAGCCCCCACTTCGATATCCAGCAGGTGACCACCTTGGTTGACGTTGTTCCTCCCGAAAAGCGAAGCTCCATGATGTCGGGCATTCGGGGAAGCAACACCAAACCCGAAGTGATCGTTCGCAAAGCGCTCTTTGCTGCCGGCTACCGTTACCGGCTTCATCGAAAGGACCTGCCGGGCAGGCCGGATGTGGTGATGTCTGGGCGGAAGGTCGCCGTGTTTGTGCATGGGTGCTTCTGGCATCACCACGCTGACTGCCGCTTTGCCAAGATGCCCAGCACCCGACCAGAGTTCTGGCGGGGCAAACTCACAGCGAACGTGGCAAGGGATGCAAAGGCAATCTCCGAGCTTGTGTCTTTGGGCTGGCGAGTCCTGGTGGTGTGGGAATGCTTTCTGAGGACGTCCAAAACGCCTTCAGATGTTCAGTCATTACTGACCGACTGGATCGAATCCGGCAAGCCGACTGGTGAACTCCGCGAAGAGCCGACTGACCCGGCAAGAACAACGAAACGAAGCAACTGATGAAATACAAGATAGTGGATCTGTTCGCAGGTCCGGGGGGATTGGGAGAGGGCTTCGCGTCCTACAAGGGCGATGCAAGCTTCGAGATTGCGGTGTCGGCCGAGATGGAGGAAAGCGCTCACAAGACATTGACGCTCAGAAGCTTCTTCCGACACATCCGGGGAGATCAGAAGGCCTTGGCGGCGTACTACGAGTTTTGCCATTCGGCCGACGCATGCCATCCTGGAACCAAGGTACCAAGTGCGTGGAATGACGCGCAAGCCGAAGCCAACAAACTCACGCTTGGAGTACCTGCGGACAACGCCCTCCTCGATGAGCTCATCGTCAAAGCCCGGCTCAAGGAAGAAGAGACCGTGCTAATCGGGGGGCCGCCGTGTCAGGCCTATTCGCTGGTGGGTCGCTCACGCAACAAGGGCAAGGAGCACTATGTCGCCGAGGACGACCACCGCCACTTTTTGTACCGCGAATATCTCCGCATCCTGGACACCACGCGCCCAGCGGTGTTCGTGATGGAGAACGTCAAAGGGATCCTGTCTTCCAAGGTGAACGGGAAGCTGGTGTTCCACGACATCCTTCGCGACCTTGCAGAACCCGGGAAGGCACTTGGCAGACCAGATGGCTTGAGATACACCATCCACTCGCTGGTCAGCCCTGTGAGCTTCAAGGCGGGCATGGAGCCGGATTTCGTCGATGCAAACGCCTTCATCATCGAAGCGGAAAAGTATGGAATCCCACAGGCGCGACACCGAGTCATCCTGTTGGGCGTGCGGGAAGAGTTGAACTACGACGGTCGCCACTTGTTGAACAAGAGTGCTCCCCCAACAGTGGATCAAGCCATCTTCTCGCTGCCACAGCTAAGAAGCAAACTGAGCACGGAAGACACCGATGATCGCTGGAGATCGGTGGTTCATGATCTTGCAAGAAAGCTTCAAGCCGATGCGGAAGCGAGGGGCCTGGACCAGCTCGCATTGAAGCTTAGAGGCGAGGCGATCAAGCTCGGGCTCACCCTCGAAACTGGAGCACTCCGTTACCACCACGCGAAGCTGCCGGAAACACCCTCGCGCCTTGTCGACTGGGTGAAAGATGAACGCTTGGAGGTCTGGTTGAACCACGAATCCAGGTCACATATGGCGAGTGATCTAGGCCGGTACTTTTACACAGCCGTGTTCGGGCTTCTGAATCAAAGAACTCCAAAAGGACATCTGGACTTTCCCTTGGCAGGTTTGGCGCCAGAGCACAAGAACTGGGAATCAGGCAAGTTCATTGATCGATTCAGAGTGCAGTTGCACAACTTGCCAAGCACGACCGTGACCAGCCATATAGCCAAGGACGGGCACTACTTCATACACCCCGATCCGAGCCAGTGCCGCAGCCTGACGGTACGTGAGGCGGCAAGGCTTCAAACCTTTCCCGACAACTACTTCTTTCAGGGGAATCGCACGCAGCAATACCACCAAGTGGGTAACGCGGTTCCATCGCTCTTAGCCAACCAAATCGCAAGCGTTGTAAGCAGCGTCCTATCTGACACCCACCCCGCTACCTAGCGGGGGGAGACCCAGCATTCTGAAGACCCCTGCTCAGGTCGACGGGCGCCCCTTCGTCACGACCTAAGCGTCGACAAGACGCCTGTAGACGACTTTCTCACACAAGGTCAAGGCACGATTTTCGGCGAACAGTCGAAACTTGTTGCAGCATATCTCTTCTGTGATTTACAATTTGCACATATTTTCGATCTGTAATCGGAGAACGTTGTGAACCAGTCACCTAAGCAACCTGCGAGAGACAAGCGAGCAAAGTTCGTCGAAATTGCGTCAAGGCGCGTCAATCGTGTGATCAAGGAGATCCGACTGATCTCGAACCTGTCGAATCGCTCTGCATACGAATACACGGAGGAAGATGGGAAAAAGATCGCACGCGCCCTTCAAAAGGAGCTTGACCTGATGAAGGCGCGGTTCGAAGGGTCAGGCCGCGGGGCTGAGACCGAGTTCACCCTATAGGGAGCAGAGATGAAGTGCCTTGCAAGAGTCATTCCCCGCGCTGAAGTAGACCAAGGGATTACACAACGCGACCAGTTCAACAGTGACGAGTTTCCAATCCGAGAAACGCTTGTACGTGAGCCACATCAAAACTCGCTCGACGGTCGCTCACAGTCATTCCAAGGCCCGGTAACAACACGCATTCGACTAGTCGAACCGACCGCCAGCAACGCCTCGTACTGGCGCGGTGTTCTCGAACCGCTCAAGCCACACCTCGTAGCCTCGAGGTTGGATTTGACGGGCATCGATCTCACCATGCCAAGAATCCTTCTTATCGAAGATTTCGGAACGACCGGGCTCCTTGGAAACCCTGACGACAAAGACGACCTCAACTTCTCCGACTTCTGGCGTCGTTTTGGTCTGTCCCACAAAAAGGGCAGCGCCGCAGGTCGGTGGGGCCTCGGAAAGCTTGTGTTTTCCAGCGCGTCATCCATCGGGACATTTTTCGGTCTGACGATTAGAGCGAACGATCCGTCACGTGAGCGTCTTTTGATGGGGCAGGCCGTCCTGAACAATCACAAGATTGAGTCCACGAACTACGCCCCTCACGTGTTCTTTGCCGTACCCGCGGTCGATGGCTTCCAGCTACCTACGCGTGAAGCCGCCACCATAGATGCCTTCCGACAAGCCTCAGGACTGACAAGGACAGACGAGCCAGGACTTTCGATTGCAATCATCGGTATTCGAGAAGGCTTGGAGCCCGAGCAACTGATGCCGCATGTAATCACGAACTACTTCTTTCCGATCTTGACCGGACGGCTAGTAGTTGAAATGGGCGATAAGAGAATCGATACCAGCAGCTTCGATGAGTTGGCGAAGTCACATGGTGGTCCGGAACTGGCCGATGGTTCGCTGATCAAGTTCATCCGAGAGGTCGATACAGCTCGGGTAGTCGCCCCTACGTTGGCGCTCCACGCCGACTGGATAAAGGACGGCGTGAGCAAAAGCCTCTCAGATATAGAGATAAAGCAGGTTCGAAGTACTTTTGCGGCGGGCGCTTTGGTCGGCATTCGCGCACCAGTGCAACTGAGGCGCAAGGCAGGTCCAACATTGACGACCCATGTAGACGTCTATCTGCGGGCAGCTCCAGAGATGGCAAAGGGCCAAGCTGTCTACGTACGGGGCGACATCACAATTCCAGGCGAATCTCGATCCTTTCGAGGGCGAAAGACGCTTGCTGCACTACTAGCTCTAGACCCTAGCATTGTTGAATTTCTAGGCGACTCCGAAAATCCCGCTCATACGAGGTGGATCGGTTCAGCAGACAAACTGACAGCCCGATGGAGCGGAGCGGGTGAGAAGGTAGCGGCGATCAAGCGACTGTTAAACGATCTCAATGATCTGCTTACACAGGTTGAAACTCAAATCGATGAGACAGCGCTAATCGAGTTTTTTTCCATACCGAAACCAGTAGCACCTGAAGGGAAAAAGAAGCC
This sequence comes from Burkholderiales bacterium, assembly GCA_038327405.1. GTDB lineage: Bacteria > Pseudomonadota > Gammaproteobacteria > Burkholderiales > Burkholderiaceae_C > Hydrogenophaga. Next base: position 8,480 of record JBBQKZ010000080.1, read on the forward strand.
AAAACCTGTCTCACCCCCTCCCCCTCCACCATTGGTTCCACCACCGGTCCGTGCAAACGCTTTCAGTGTCGTTGCCAAGGCAGGAGGATTCGTCATTCGGGGAAATCCCGCAGCAGGCATCCCCGTTCCATATCAAATCAAGGTGGTTGCCGCTTACGGAGTACGGCGTGGCAACCCTTTCAAGCGCCACAAGCCCCAAGACTTCGACTTTCGTGGGACCGGGCAGATTTTGACAAAAGCGACTGGAGCCTCTTGGACGACCAGTGAGCCGAACACGATTTTGGTAGATGTGGCAAGCCCTGATTTCAAGTTTGAGGTGACCGGCTTCGATACCGAACGAGATCTTGAACTGAACATCAGGCGGTAAGTCATGAAACGAAGCATCAACTCGACAGGTCGTCAGCGGATTACCCACAATATGGTGTCGTTCCGTATCAACCGTTCAGCCTCTGGACTTCCTCTAAGTTTCGACGCCGACCTTAATGGGCTCTCCGAGCTGGCCCTACCACCATCAGCTAGAGTATCTGTAGAGCCATTTTTTGGCCACAGTTCGATGAGATTCGAGTTCGGAACGATTGGCGCGCTTGTGACCCCAACTAGTACGTTGCTTGATGAAATCGACATAGGTGGCGAAGTTAGTTTCCGCGTGAAAGTAATCGACGACAACCCGGGCCATCTAGGGAGGCTTCTCGCATCGGGTGATCGATTCTCCGAAGGGCCGTTGAGCGGTCCCGAACAGAGACTACTGCCTTTGTTGCCCGTCAAACCCGAATGGTTGGAAGAGCGAATTTGGGATGTGAGCACGTCCGACGGCAACCGACCGTACTTGCTGATCAACTCGCGGATTCCCGGGCTGGCAGCGCGAATACAGTCTGATCCTTTACTGAGAGGCTCAATCTTGGTAGAGGCCTTCCAGAAAGTTCTCTCAGCGATGGTTGACTCCCACGACGGTGAAGGCCTAGCCTGGTTCGCCGACTGGAAAAAGTTTCTGAACGATGTTCTAGGCGTGCCCTACCCTGAGGACTTGGATCCAGAGGAGGGCGACACCTCAGAGCAGCAAGAATTTATTCAGGAAGCTTTGAAAGCCTTCTCGAACAAGTTTCGCTTCGCGACTCACTCCTTCCCGATAGAGCATCATCCGGAGTCAACTCATGACTAAATCTGTGCGGCTCCTCAACGAAGAAGGTATCCGTCAGTTCGAAGAATACGTAAACATGTTGCGTAGCGATCCCAGCCTGCCACCACCATTTCACTTGCTAACCGATGGCGCCACATCTACTGATGCGCCCTTTGTTGTTTCAGTTGAAGCTCAGCCACTTGGTAGACCATACAAGTCGGCGTTTGAGCTAGGGCAGTACCTTTGTGACATTGTTTTCAAGGACATAAGCAAGCCCGCCATCTCACGTGACCATCGACTCTGGAACTGGCTAGCGCTTTTTTTGTTCGATGAACTTTGTCCGAAGGTGGACGGGAAGCGAGAGCCTCTTGAAACAGCCGCTTATGTTCTCACCAAGGATTTCAAGTACACGAGGTACTACAGGCATTTGGTCCGTAGCGCTTGGATACTTGTTTCAGTGCACGGCCATATTTCCAAGGTTCTTCTCTCTCCCAGTTCTAAGCACGCTGCGCCAGTATCTGTAAGAAACGAGCTGCAAATGCAGCTATCAGCGACGCAGGAGTTTGTTGAAAGCGGGAGTGTTGTAGCTACTGCACATGCTCTCTACTTTGATGCGCTTGCTGATCGTATGAAGGTCGGAAGTTCATCGAAGGGGGGAGGTTCGCCTCGACGCTTGGTGACTGTGCTAAATCAATTCGACCTGACCTATGACCTACACGCATCGCCTGCGGCAACATTGGTCGCGCTCCTGCCGGCGGAATTTGATCGATTTCGGGGCAAGGGAAAGCCAAAGGGGAAGGTGAAGGTGAAGGGAAAACCAACTACTCCAAGCGCCGGGGTCTCTCTAGCCCCTTGAAGCAGGGGCCACTTATGTGGAGAAGCCAAGGGACGTTTCTACGACTTCATGGCCTTATGTTTGCCTACCTACATCGACCTTCCCATGCAACCATCAGCGGGACCCGTCACGGTGGAGACTCAGCTGACGCAATTGAAGCTTGAAGCTGGGGCAGGTCGACGGGTTCGAAACGCATCCGAAGCGAAAGGCTGGCCTTCTTGACGACCAGCTCACACACGCATCGCTTCGATATCGAACCCTCACGAAACGATATAAGCCCCCGCCCCGGTGGACAACAGCTTCCCGTCCGCCCCCAGAAACTCCATCCGCGTGCTCGCCACGCGCGAGCCCAGCCGCATGACTTCGGCGCGCAGTTCAAAGTGTTCGCTGATGCCGGGGCGCAGGTAGTCGATGCGCAGGTCGATGGTGCCGAGTTTGCCGAAGCGGTGCAGGCGCTGCGATGGTGGCTCGTCCATGTGGCGGGCGCCGATGGCGGCCATGCAGACCAAGCCGCCCATGGCATCAAGGCAGGCGCTGATGACGCCGCCGTGGATGCGGTTGTGGCTGTAGTGGCCGACCAGCTGGGGCTTCATGTCGATGCGGCCAACGACCTTGTCGGGCGTGATGCTGACGATCTTCAAACCCAGCACCTGGTTGAACACGATCTTTTCTTCAAACAGGTGTTTGAGCGCGTCGACGAACTCGGCTTCGAATTCGACGGGTTTGGGTGGGGTCGTTGTTGTTTTGGTCATAGCGCCCATTGTCGTGCGGCGAGTTCTTTCATGATCTCCTCGGCACCGCCGCCGATCATCATGACCTTCACCTCACGGTACACGCGCTCGCTCACGGTGCCGCGCATGTAGCCCATGGCGCCGAGGATCTGCACGGCGGCGTCGGCGCAGTGTTGCATGGTCTGGGTGGCGTGGTTCTTCAAGAGGCACACCTGAGCCACCCAATCGGCGCCGTCGTCACCGGCATCCACCCTCGCGCCCAGCGCATCCACCCAGGCCTGGGTGGACTGGATGCGCATCTGCATGTCCATGAGTTTGTGGCGGATCACCTGGCGCTCGATGAGGGGCGCGCCAAAGGTGCTGCGCTGGCGGGCCCAGGCCAGGGCTTCGTCGTAACAGGCCTGCGCAAAGCCGAGCGCCATGGCCGACATGGCGAGGCGCTCGCCGTTGAAGTTGCCCATGATCATGCGAAAGCCCGTGCCCTCGGCGCCCAGCCGGTAGCGGGCGGGCACGCGCACGCCGTCAAAACGGAGGTGCGCCGTGTCGCTGCAGTGCCAGCCCATCTTGTGCAGCTTGGTGCGCGCGATGCCGGGGGAGTGGCAGGGCACGACGATCATGCTGATGCCGCCGGCGCCTTTGTTGTTGGGGTCGGTGCGAACGGCGAGGGTGATCCAGTCGCAGCGCATGCCGGAGGTGATGAACACCTTCTCGCCGTCGATCACGTACTCGGCGCCCTCCAGCCGCGCGGTGGAGCGCAGCGCGGCCACATCAGACCCGCCACCGGGCTCGGTGATGCCCAAGGCTGCGATCTGCTCGCCGCGCAGCACGGGCGGGATCACCTCGGCCTGCAGCTCGGGCGTGCCGTACACCAGCACCGGTGGCAGGCCAATGTTGTGTGTGAAGAGGCTGGCCATCACGCCGCCGCTGCCGCCATGGCGCGCCAGCGTTTGCGACATGGCGTTGCGCACGCCCCAGGGCGCGGGTGTGCCGCCCAGGTGCTCGGGGTAGCCCAGGCCGAGCAAGCCAAGCCCGGCAGCCTGCTGGTACAGGCTGCGGGGAAACTCGCCGGCTTCGTCCCACGCGCTCACGTGCGGGGCAATGGCTTGCGTGGCAAAGCGCTGCACGGTGTCGATGAGGGCCGCGCGGTCTTCGGGGGTGAAGTCTTGGGTGGTGTTCATGCGGCGAAGGTGATGAGCAACTGGCCCGGGGCCACCTGCTGTCCGGCGGCTACCGACACGCTCTCCACCGTGAGGTCGCGCGGGGCGCTCAGTGTGTGTTCAAGCTTCATGGACTCGATGACCAGCAGCGGCTCGCCCTTGGCCACCACGCTGCCGGGCTGGGCGTGCACGGCGATGAGCTTGCCGTTGAACGGGGCTCGCAGTTCGCGCGCGCCCGAGGCGCCACCGGCGCGCTCGCGCGGCACGAGACTCATGTCAACCAGCTCGATGGTGTGGGCACCCGCCTGCACCTGCCAACGCCCCGCCCCGAGCGACACGGCCGCCACAGGCCAGCCAATGCCGTCAACCACCACCCGGCCCGGGCTCACGCTGGCCTGCTCGGTGCGCTCGCCCCAGGCCACGCTCAATGAGCCCTGCCCAAGTTCACGCGCGGCCAGGTCCAGCAAATGCTCGCCGTGTTGCCAGCGCAGCGGCCGGGCAAAGGGGCACGCCAGCGCGGTGGAGGGGGTCTGCCCGCTGAAGGCCGCGGCGAGCACGCTGGCCAACACCGCATCGGGCGGGGGCAGCAGCATGGCCCGCACGGTGTCGCCTTCTTCGGCCAGAAAGCGAATGAGCGCGCCGCCTTCGTGGAACACGGGGTGGCGCAGGCAGGCCGCGAGGAAGGCGCGGTTGGTGGGCAGGCCGAGCACACGGGTCTGGTCCAGCGCGTGGGCGAGGCGGTCGATGGCTTCCCTGCGGGTGGGCGCGTGCACGATCAGCTTGCCGAGCATGGCGTCAAAGTGCGGGCTGACTTCGCTGCCGGTTTCCAGCGCGTGGTCAAAGCGCAGGCCGGGCACCATCGGCGGCTCGGTGAATTGCAGCACGCGGCCGGTGTGCGGTGTGTGGTGCTCGTCTTCGGCGCACAGGCGCACTTCGATGGCGTGGCCGTTGAAGTTGATCTGTTCTTGTACGAGGGGCAGCAGTTCCCCACGGGCAACGCGGAGTTGCCATTCCACCAGGTCAAGGCCGGTGAGGGCCTCCGTCACCGGGTGCTCCACCTGCAGGCGGGTGTTCATCTCCATGAGGAAGAAGGCCCCGGAGCCCTCCAGCAGAAACTCCACCGTGCCGGCCCCCACATAGCCCGCCGCCTGCGCCAGCGCCACGGCGCAGCGCCCGAGCTCTTCACGCAAGGCCGGCGACACCGCGGGGCTCGGCGCTTCTTCAATGATCTTCTGGTGCCGGCGCTGCACCGAACAGTCGCGCTCGCCCAGATGCACACAGTGACCGTGGGCATCGGCAAACACCTGCACCTCCACATGCCGGGGGCGCAAGAGCGCGCGCTCGATCAGCAGGTCGCCGTTGCCGAAACCGCTCAGGGCTTCCGAGCGTGCGCCCTTGAGCGCAGGCAGCAGTTGCGCGGCGTCCAGCACCAGGCGCATGCCACGCCCACCGCCACCGGCCACGGCCTTCACCATGAGCGGAAAACCCACGCGCTGCGCCTCGGCCTCAAAGGTTTCCTCGCGCTGGTCGGAGCCGAAGTAGCCAGGCAGGCAGGGCACGCCCTGCGAGAGCGCCAGCGCCTTCGCGGCCGACTTGCTGCCCAGCGCACGAATGGCCGCCGGCGGCGGGCCGACCCAGGTGAGGCCGGCGTCGATCACGGCCTGGGCGAAGTCGGCGTTCTCGCTGAGGAAACCATAGCCGGGGTGCACCGCGTCGGCACCGGTGGCGCGCGCGGCTTCGATCAAGCGGTCCACGCTCAGGTACGACTCGGCCGAGGTGGTGCCGCCGAGCGCGAACGCTGTGGTGGCCTCGCGCACGTGCAGCGCGTGAGCATCGGACTCGGAAAACACGGCCACGGTCTTGATGCCCATGGCGTGCGCGGTGCGGATGACGCGGCGGGCGATCTCGCCGCGGTTGGCAATCAGGAGGCGTTTCATTTCTTGTTCACCCACGGCGCGGGTTGTTTCTTCGCGAACGCCGACAGACCTGCAGCGGCTTCGGGGCTGCGCAGGCCCGCGGCAAAGGCCCGGGCCGCTTCGTCACGCAGGTCGGGCACATCACCGCGCAGGCGCTGCAGCAGGCGTTTGGTGCTGGCCACGGCGCCGGGCGCGGAGCGCCTCAGCCGCATCAGCCGCTCCTGCAAACCTTGCTCCAGCTCACCGTCGTCGGCCACCTCGTCCACCAGGCCCAGCTGCATGGCGGCCTCGGCCTTGAAGCTCAGGCCCTGCAGCAAACACTGGCGCGCCTTGGCCTCGCCCAGGCGCATCCACACAAAGGGCGCGATCTGCGCCGGCGGCAAACCGAGCGTGACCTCGGGCGTGCCGAACACCGAACGCTCGGTGGCGATCACATGGTCGGCACAACACACGAGGCCGAAGCCTCCGCCCATGGCGGCACCGTCGACTGCGCACACCAGCAGTTGCGGCAGCGCGCAGAGCGCGTGCAACACATCGCCAAAGCCGCGGTTCATGGTGATCAGCGGGTCGTCTTCGCCGGGCTTGAGCGGCTGGCCGATGGCGCTCGCAAAGTTGCCCAGACTGCCACCGGCGGTGAAGGCGCCGGGTGCACCGCTGAGAACGATGATGCGCAGGGTGTCGTCGGTTTGCGCGCGCAGCGTGGCTTCATAGAGGCCGAGCACCATGGCGTCGCTCAGCGCGTTGCGGGTGGCGGGGTCGTTGAGGGTCCAGCGTTCGGTGTCGCCTTGGCGTTCTTGCTGGAAGGGAGTCATGGGTGGTGGTCCTGACAGGCGTTGGCTGGGGAACCCCCACCCCTGCCCTCCCCCAAAGGGGGAGGGAGAAAGAGGGGGAGCTCTGCCTTCACTCCCTCCCCCTCTGGGGGAGGGCAGGGGTGGGGGCCCGCACGAAGCAACTTCACTACACCACCCTCTTCGCAATCCCCATCGTCTTCGCCAGGATCCCCAACATCACCTCGTCCGCCCCGCCACCAATGGACGCCAGGCGCCCATCGCGGTACATGCGCGACACCTTGTTTTCCCAGGTGAAGCCCATGCCACCCCAGAACTGCAAACAGGTGTCGGGCACGGTGCGGTTCAGGCGCCCTGCCTTGAGTTTGGCCATGGTGGCCCACTCGGTCACGTCCTCGCCGGCGATGTACCGTTCACACGCCAGGTAGGTCAGCGCGCGCAGGCTCTCCACCTCGGTTTTCAGCTCGGCCAGCTTGAACTGCACCCATTGCTGGTCGGCCAGGCTGGCGCCGAAGAGCTTGCGCTCTTGTGCCCACTCCACTGTCCAGCCGATGCAGTTGGTGAGACTCTCCAGCGTGCTGGCCGCGCACCACAGGCGCTCCTCCTGAAACTGCTGCATCTGGTACAGAAAACCCGCGCCCTCTTGCCCGATGCGGTTGCTCTGCGGCACGCGCACCTCGTCAAAATAGATGAGCCCGGTGTCGCTGCTGTTCATGCCGATCTTGCGGATCTTCTGGGCCACCTCAATGCCTTTGACGAGTTTGCCGTTCTCGCGCATGCGCACCATCACCAAGCTCTTGTTCTTGTGCGCCGGGCCGTCGCTGGTGTTGACAAGCATGCACATCCAGTCGGCCTGCAGGCTGTTGGTGATCCACATCTTCTGGCCGCTGATCACGTAGTCGTCGCCGTCCTTGCGCGCCACGCTCTTGATGCCCGACACATCGCTGCCGGCGGCCGGCTCGCTCACGCCGATGCAGCCCACCATGTCGCCGGCAATGGCCGGCGCGAGAAATTCGCGCTTGAGCTCTTCGCTGCCGAAGCGGGCCAGCGCGGGCGTGGCCATGTCGGTCTGCACGCCAATGGCCATGGGCACACCGCCGCAGTGGATGTGGCCCAGCGTCTCGGCCATGGCCAGGCTGTACGAATAGTCAAGCCCCGCGCCGCCATGGGCCTCGGGCTTGGTCAGGCCCAGCAGGCCGAGCTTGCCCAGACCTTTGAAGATCTCGTGCGCGGGCATCATCTCGGCCGCTTCCCATTCGTCCACATGCGGGTTGATGTGCTCGTCGATGTAGCGCTTCAGGGTCTTCTGGATCTCGCGGTGCTCGTGGGTGAACTGCATTTTTTGTCTCCTGCTGTTTTGAATGGGGTGCTTACATGCGCGCTACGCCGAACTGCATGGGCCTGGGTTCGCGCGCAGCCGCCTCGGCGCAGGTGTCCAGGCAGAAGGTGAGCACGGCGCGGGTGTCGCGCGGGTCGATCACGCCGTCGTCGAGCACCAGGCCGCTGGTGTAGAAGGCGTCGGCCTGGCTCTCGAACACGTTCACGATCTGGTCGAACTGGGCCTGCATCTGCACCGGGTCGGGCGTGATGCCTTTGCGCGCCATGCCGGCCTCGGCCACTATTCTCATGGTGCGCGCGGCCTGCTCGCCGCCCATCACCGCGGTTTTCGCTTGCGGCCAGCTGAATAGGAACCGCGGATCAAAGCCGCGCCCGCACATGCCGTAGTTGCCGGCACCGAACGACGCGCCGCACTGGATGGTGATCTGCGGCACGGTGGCACTGGTCACCGCCTGGATCATCTTGCTGCCGTGCTTGATCATCCCGCCCTGCTCGCTGTCCTTGCCCACCATGTAGCCGGTGGTGTTCTGCAGGTAAACGATGGGGTGGCCGAGCTGGCACATCCACTGGATGAAGTGCGTGGCCTTGTTGGCGCCGGCCACGTCGATCGGCCCGTTGTTGCTGATGATGCCCACCGCATGACCATGGATGCGCGCCTGCACGCACAGCGTTGCCGCGCCATAAAGGGCCTTGAATTCGAGCAGTTCGGAACCGTCGACGATGCGGGCCATGACTTCGCGCATGTCCACCGGTTCGCGGTGGTGGGGGGGCATGAGGGAGAGGAGTTCTTCGCTCGGAAGGAGGGGTTGGCGCTCGTGGCCCCCACCCCTGCCCTCCCCCAGAGGGGGAGGGAGTGAACAGCCGCTCCCGTCTTCCCCCCACCCCCACTGGGGGAGGGTTGGGGTGGGGGCCCCCCCCCCCAAAAACCCCCCCACCCCCCCCCCCCCCCCCCCCCCCCCCCCCGCCACCACCCC
>JBBQKZ010000081.1:0-16809 GCA_038327405.1 Burkholderiales bacterium
TCGCAGCTGATGGAAGCCGCGCGCCTGCTCGGCGCCCCGCTGGCGCGGCGCATCCGCGAGGTGGCCCTGCCGCTTGCCCGTCCCGCCGTGGCCGCAGGCGTGGCGCTGGCGCTCATGGAAACCCTGGCCGACATCGGCGTGGACAGTTACTTCGGCGTGCAAACCAACACCGACGGCATTTACAAAGCATGGCAGGCCATGGACAACCGCTCTGCTGCCGCCAAGCTCGCCACCATGCTGCTGGCCGTGGTGGCACTGTTGCTGTGGCTGGAGCATCGCGCGCAGCTCCGCATGCGTTTTTCGACCTTGCGCGGCATGCGTGCCGGCAGCAACGAAGCCCAGCCGGCGCAGCTGCGTGGTGGGCGCGCGGCGCTGGCCGTGGCCTTGTGCGCCCTGCCCATTGCGTTCGGCTTCGTGCTGCCGGTGCTGTTCATGCTGCGCCCGCTCATCGGTGGTTGGGAAGAGCTGCCGTGGACCTCGTTCGTGCAGTGGTCGCGCAACAGCGTGTGGCTCGCCAGCCTGTCGGCGGCGCTGGCTACCCTCATCGCACTGGCCTTGGCTTTCTCCGTTCGCGTGCGGCCCGGCAAGGTCACGCGCGGCGTGGTGCAGCTCGCCAGCCTGGGCTACGCCGTGCCCGGCGCCGTCATCGTGGTCGGCCTGTTGCTGCCGGTGGGCTGGCTGCAGGCCATCAAGCCCGACACCAGCGTGGGCTATTTCGTCACCGCCACGGCGCTGGGCATTGTGTGGGCCTACATGGTTCGCTTCACCGCGGTGGCCCTGCAGTCCCTGCAGAGCGGCTACGCCCGCATTCCGGCCAGCCTGGACGATTCGGCCCGCATGCTGGGCACCACCGGTTTTGGGCTGGCCGCGCGCGTGCACTGGCCACTGCTCAAACGCTCCACCGCCGCCGCCGCGCTGCTGGTCTTCGTGGACGTGATGAAGGAGCTGCCCGCCACGCTGGTGCTGCGCCCCTTCAACAGCGACACGCTGGCCGTGGTCACCTACCAGCTCGCGCGCGACGAACGCCTGGGTGAAGCGGCCTTGCCGGCGCTCACGCTGGTGCTGGTGGGGTTGGTGCCGGTGATGCTGCTGAGCAGAACCTTGCGCCAGCGGTAGGCGGGTGTTGCGGCCCGTTGTGCTGCCGGGTGCACGCTGGTCCAATGCAGGTTTTCCATCTGCCGCCTGACCACATGCTCAACAACACCCAGGGAGAACGCCGCCGGCTCATGGCGCTGTCGGCAGCGGCAGGCGCTGCGGCGCTGGCCGCGGGTTGCGGTATCCGCGCACCGCTGCCCGGCCAGGCGCCCGCCAGCGCGGCCTACCGCCGCGAAGCCGCCACCCACCTCTACCGCAAGTACCCCGAGCGCATCTTCCTGGGAAAACTGCCACCGATGCTCTACGCCATCGGCGTGCTTGAGGTGGAGCTCAGCCAGGGCGGGCGCGTGGGCTCCACCCGCTGGCTGCGCGGCCCGAGCCACGCGCCGGAGGTCATGGCCGAGATCGAACGGCTCGTGCGCGCCGCCGCGCCGTTTCCGTCGCCGCCCGGCTTCGGGCGCGTGCAATACGTGGACACCTGGCTGTGGGACCGCAGCGGTCGCTTTCAGCTCGACACGCTGACCGAAGGGCAACTCTGACGTCCGCCCGATCGTTCAGGACTCGCCCATCTCCCGCGGCCCACCATTGACACCCCACGGTGTGCCGAAGCGGTCGGTCACCATGCCGAAGGTGTCGGCCCAGAAGGTCTCGGCCAGCGGCATGCCCACCTTGCCGCCCTCGGCCAGCGCGTTGAACACGCGCGTGGCTTCGGCCACCGTGGGGTAGGTGATGGCCAGCATGCAGCCCTGGATGCCGGCGTAGGGCACGCCCGGCGGCGTGTCGCCGGCCATGATGGCGAAGTCGGGGTGCACCAGGTAGGCATGCATCACGCGGTCGGCGTGTTCGGGCGGCACCGGCATCTCGCCGGGCATCTGGCCGTAGGTGATGAGCGCTTCAAGTTTCGCGCCCAGCACCTGGGCGTAAAAGTCCATGGCTTCGGCGCAGTCGCCGTCGTAGGACATGTAGGCGCAGAGTTGGATCATGGGGAACTCCTGTGAAGGGGTGGGAGAAGGCTGCAACCGATCGGTTGGGCTCTTGCACGACGAGCGGGCGCAGGACATTTCGACACCTGGGCTGCGTGTCGGGCCCGGATGGACAGCGGCGGGGCCGAAGCCGACCTGTTGTCAGTCTTCTCGTTGACCCGCCGACGGCAAGGTCCACCAGAAAGTGGCGCCCAGGCCTGGGGACGACGCTGCGCCCACCTGGCCGCCCAGCCGCTCGACCACACGTTTGACCACCGTGAGGCCCAGGCCGGTGCCGTTGACCGATGTGTTTTCCAGGCGGGAGAAGGGTTTGAAGAGTTCGCCTGCGCGTTCCGAAGCAAACCCGGGGCCGTTGTCGGAGACCGTGAACCGCCAGAGATCGCCTTCGCGTTGGGCCCGCACCGAAACGCTCAGGTCGCGCCGTGCACAGCCGAATTTCAGGGCGTTGCCGACGAGGTTGACCAACACGTGCTGCAGCAGGCCGGGATCGCCCTGCACCACCGGCAGGTTGTCGGAATGCACAACCACAGAAGCATCGGGGAACTGACCCCCCAGCGACGCCAGACACTCCTGCAGCAGGGCCTGCATGTCCACCGGCGAGACCTGCAGAGGCGCTTGTTCCACACGCGAGAGGCTCAACAGATCACTGACCATGCTTTGCGCGCGTTGATTCTCGCGTTCGATGCGGCCCAGCATGTCGATCAACTCGGCGCTGTCGCCTTGCTGTGCTGCGTCGCGCGCCAGCTGCACAAGCGCACCTGCGTTGCGCAGCGGCCCGCTCAGGTCGTGCGACACCATGCCCGAAAAGGACTGCAGCCCGTACACGATTTCGCGCAATTCGGTGGTGCGCTCGTCGACCGTGGCCTCCAGCGTCTCGGCGATGCGCTGCAGTTCTTCTTCGGCGCGTGCGCGTTGCTGCAGTTCGGCGTCAAGTGCCTGGGCATCGCGCTGCAGGATGAGCGTCATGAGGAACACATAGGACACCGCCAGCGGCAGCGGCATGAGCGAGCGCACCTCCTGCAGTCCCATGCCCTGCGCCAGCCCGAAGCTGACCAGCATCGGATGCTGCAGAAAGGCCAGCATCAGCATCATCTGGCCACCCCAACGGTCGCGCCACCAGAGCTTGAACATCCAGATGGCGCCGGCCGTGAAGATGGCGGCGGTGGCGATCGGACCGGCATACACCCAGCCAGACAGTGCCGTGTCGACTGCGAAGATCAGTACGGGCATGACCACGGCAACGCCCATGAACACTTGGCCTGCAGGCACGCCGTTTGGTCGAAAGTGCGCCTGCAGGCCCGCTGCCAGCATGCCGATGGCAAGCAGTGAACTCAGGGGCAGCCCGATGGCAGCGGCTCGCTCGCTCACGACCCCGGAGAGCTCACCCACCCGCATGAGCCCGAGCGTGGCGCCGTAAATGACTGCAGAGCCAGCGAGCCACCGGGCGTAGGACCATGAAGAACGGCTTGAGTTGAGCAGGAAAACCGCGCCCAGCGCCAGAATCACCAGCGCGGCGAAAAGGCGGACGTCACCAGCGTAGGCAAGAGTGGGCATGCGTCTGGACAGTGGGGGCAGATAGCCCATGCTGACACAGGCGTTCCGGGAACGCACGCGAAAGCTTGCGCTGGGCCTGGGAACTGTGAGGGTGCCGCCACGCTGGACCAGAGGCTGCGCCGGTCATGGGCCGACCGGTTCTGGTACCACCAACAGGAATCGAACCTGTATCTAGCGCTTAGGAGGCGCTCGTTCTATCCATTGAACTATGGCGGCTGCGGGGACGTCGGATTGTAAGGGTGGGGGCTTGCCCGTCGGGGTGTGGACGGGCGCTGAAGCCTCAGTCGTACTGGATCGTGAAGATGAGGTCCAAAGCATTTTCTTCACCGGCCCTCGCCCGCACCGTGAGGCGGCGCGACACGTCGTAGAAGATGCTGACCGTGCCCAATGCCCCGGCCAGGCTGCGCTCGTAGCTGAGGTAGAGGTTGTTCGAGAGGCGCTTGCCCAGCGTGAGAGCAGCCGAGGCGGCCGAGCCGTCTGCGTTCGTGGCGCTGCCGGCGAAAGACACTTCGTCGAGTCCCAATGCGGCCGCCAGGCCGCCGTCCAAGCTGCCGTCCCGGCCCGCCAGCAGGGCCAGTGCTGCCTGCTGCAACACCGCGGCTTCGGCGCCGGCGCCGCTGGCCGGACGGCCCAGCACGAGCCACGCGAGCTTTTCGCTGTCGGGCAGTTCGGGGTCTGAAAAGAGGCGCACGCGAGGGACCTGCGCCGTACCTCTGATCTGCACGCCCACGCGCTGGCTGCTGTTGGGGCGCACCGCAGTGATGTCCAGCGTGGGGTTGTCGTATGGGCCGGTGAAACGCAACACGCCGTTTTCGATGGTGAGCCGCTGGCCGTAGGCGCGGTAAGAGCCGCGCACGGTGCGCACGTCGCCCAGCACGCGTGGCGTGGGCAGCTCGGGTGTGCTGCGCACGTTGATCTTGCCGGCCAGCCGGGTTTGCAGGCCCTGGCCGCTCACCTGGAAGTCGTCGCCCAGGTCGATGTCGATCAGCACGTCGGGCCGCACGCGGAAGGCGCCCGGCACCTCCAGCGCGGTTTCGGTGCCGCGCACCACCACGTCCGCACCCAGGCTGGGGGTGGATTCGTCGGGCAGCACGAAGAGCGCGGAGTCGGCCCGCAGCCCACCGCGGATCTGCAGCGCTGTGCCCACCAGCTCGGCCTGCAGCTGGCCCGAGAGCGTGAGGCGCCGGTCGGCGCGCGAAGACACGCGCAGTTTTGTGGCCGTGGCTTGCAGGTTGATGTAGGGCTGGCGCTGGCTTACGCCGTCCACCGTGACGCGGCGGAATTCAGTGGTGCCGCTGGCCAGCAGCGTGCCGCCCACGTCGACGCCACCGCGGCCCTGCAGATAAAAGCGGTCGATGGTGATGCGCTCGCCGGCCAGCGTGGCGCGCAGCTCGCCGCGCGAGAACGAGATGCCGTTGACGATGGAGCGCAGCGCCAGTTGGTCGGCCTGCAGCGTGCCGTTCCACAGCGGGTTGGCGCGCGTACCGCTGAGCGTGGCGCTGGCGGCCAGCGTGCCGCGCACGCGCCAGCCGGGCGGCGCGAGCGCCGACCACACGCCCACCTGCGGAAGGCTGGCGGTGACGGTGCCGCGCAGCGGTGCGTCTTCGGCCCAGTGCCAGGCGGTCTGCTCGCCAGCGGGAGGGCTCAGGGTGGTGCCGAGGTCGGCACTGGCCTCGCCCAGGCTCTCACTGTCCCAACGCAAGCTGGCCTGCACGTTGGCGCCTTGGGTGGTCACGTTCAGACGCGCTGCCTTGATGCCCGTCTGCAGCCGCTGGGTGGAGGTGGCGTTCTCGTCAAACGCACCATCGGTCTGCACCGACAGGTCGCCGCTGCGGCGCTGGAGTTGGGCAGTCAGTCGCGGCGGGGTGGCGGCGTCGGCGGGCAGAGCAAAGTCCCAGCTGCCGTCGAACACCACGTCGCCGCCCAGGCCGGCCTGGCTCAGCGGGCCGCTTTTGGCACCCTCGGGCGTGGTGAAGGCGTCCACCCAGGACAGCGGCAGGCCGGTGAGTTGGCCGCGTGTCGCCAGCGCACCCTTCTGCCAGCTGAGTTGTTCCCAGGCCAGCAGCAGGGGGCTGGTGGTGGTGGCCACGACGGCGGATGAGCCGCCCACGCGGTTGTTGAAGCTGGGTTGCACGCGCAGCTGGCCAGCGTCGGCCTGCAGGCTGATGGCACTGCGCGCGTCTTGCCACCGCAGGCCGAGCGCAGCAACGCTTTGGAGTGTCCAGTCGACCACGCGGTCCTTGCGCGCGCTGTCGGTGGCGCGCAGCTGCAGGCGGGTGAGGTCGAGCCGTCCGCTGTCGATGTCGGGTTGTTGCGCACTGCCGAGTTGCAGCCTGCCCTGGGTGTCCAGCGTGCCGCGCCACGGCCCTTGCTCGGCCTGGCCGGTGACGGTGATGTCGAGCTGGTGGGGCAGGCCGCTGGCCTGCAGGTTCAGGTTGGCGAGCACCAGGGTTTGCAGCGTGCCCTGCACCGCATCGGCGCCGGTGGACGGGTCGGCTGCGCGCGCCGCGGTGCCGCGCGTGATGGACAGGCGTGGTGCCTGCAGGCGGGCTTGCAGGCGCGGCGGTGCGGCGGTGGTGGCGCCCGTCACGGGTGCGGGGTAACCCAGCGCGCCCAGGCCACCGTCCCAGCGGGCGGTGAGGCGCGCATTGCCCTCGGCTTGCAGACCGGGCTGGGCTTCGAGCTGGGCGCGCAGCATCGGGCCCACAAAGGGCAGGGTCTGCAGGCTGCGCACCCAGGCGAGCACGCGGCCGGCGTCGTCCAGCGCCAGATTCAGTTCGCCCTTGCCGCGGGCGTGGGCCACGCGGCCTTGCCAGTCGCCCTGGGCACCGGGCAACTTGAGCGTGAGCCGGCCGTCAAAACTGCGTGCGCCCACATCGAGCTGGCCCTGACCGTCCAACGTGGCATCGGCCAGGCCGGCGCTGAGCGTGCGCAGGTCGAGCACACCGAGGGAGGCGTTGTCGGGCTGCGGCGTCCAGCGGCCTTGCAGGTTCAGGTCGCGCAGGCGCAGGCCGGCCATTTGCCCAGCCTTGGGCTGCGTGCCTGAGGGCTTCACCACCGCGTTGATGTCGATCGCGGGGTTGGCTGATCCGGCGTTCACCGCGCGGGCGGAGGCCGTGCCGTCGAGCGCGGCCGGCGCGATGCTGCTCCACAGCGCGGCGGGGTTGATGCGGCTGGCTTTCAGCTCGCCCTGAAAGTCGCCCAGGGGCGAGGTCGCCGGCTCACGCCAGCCCTGGCCTTGCAGGCGGCCGCCCCCGAGCTGGGCGTCCAGGTTGGAGAGCGTCCAGCGCGCTCCGCGCTGTTCCAGATCGGCCTGCAGGCTTTGCAGCGGCAGGCGCTGCTGGTCAGCCGGACCTGGCACGGCGTTGGTCAGGCGCACCTCGGCGCGCCAGGCCTCACCGTCTGGACGTGCCACCGCTGTTCCGCTGAGCTCGGTCACCGGGGCTTGCGGCCAGAGTGCGGCGAGGTTGAGCCGATTCATGCTCGCATTGGCCGACTCGATGGGCTGGGTTTTCCAGGGGCGGATGCGCGCGGAGGCGTCGAGCACGGGCGTGTCGGAGGTGCTGGTGGTGATGTTGGCGGTGGCGTCCAGCGCCGCGTCGGACTCGGCGAGCTGGCCCGTGATTTTGGCGATGGCCTTGAGCACCAGGTCTTCGCCGCCGGGCACGGTGGCCCTCACCTCGCCCTGCGCGTCCACGCGCAGCGGCATGGGCGCCTGCGCGCCCAGCACGGCCTCGATCTGGTAGAGCCCGCCGGCCACCTGCAGGTTCTCCAGATCGAGCTGGTGCGCGTCGGCCACGCCGAGGTTCCACAGGCTGTCGGCCGGGCGGTAGCGGTACTGGCCCTTCAGGCCGTTGAGCGAGACGTCCTGTTTGCCGTCGAGCACCAGTTCACCCACCGACCAGGGCAGGGTGATGGCCATGGGCAGGGTGATGGGTTGCAGCGGCTCTACGGGTGTGGGCGGGCGGCGGTCGGTGATCTGCAGGCGGCCGATGTCGAGCTGCGAGAGGCGCAGGCCGCGCGCGAGCAGGGCATCGAGCCAGAAGCGGTTGTCCAGCGCGATGCGCACGCTGGTGGCCTGCACGATGAGTTCGTCGCGTTGCCATTGCAGCCGCCCGATCTCGCCGCCGTTGCGCAGGCTGCCCTGCACGTTTTCCACGGTGAGCGCGCCAGCAGTCGGTCCCTGGTCGGCCATGTAGCCCTGCCCCCAGCCGATGGCCTGCGCCAGCGACCCTGCGGTGCCGGCCCACACCCAGGCGGCGATGGCCGCCGCGAGCACCAGACCCAGCAGCGCGCCGGGCAGCCAGAGCGCGAACCAGCCGATGCCGCCGAGCAAGCGCCACCGGGTGTTCTGTTGAACGGGTGCTTCGCTCAAAACGTGAAGCCCACGATGAGGTGCAACCGCAGCCGCTTGGTCTCCAGCCCGTAGGCCAGATCGAGCTGCAGCGGGCCCACCGGGCTGTTGTAGCGCACGCCGGTGCCCACGCCCCACAGGGGTTTGAGATCACCGGCGCGGTCGGCCACGGCACCGCCGTCGATGAACAGCACACTCTCCACCGGCGAGCGGCCATTGGCATTGAAGATGGGCCGTTGCCATTCCAGGCTCACCACGCCCTTGTAGCGCCCGGGCAGCACGCTGCCGTCCGGCTGTCGCACGCCGATGTCGCGCAGGCCGTAGCCGCGCACGGTGGCGTCGCCACCGGTCAGGAACAGCTGCGTGTCGGGAATCGCGGCGCTGCGTTTGGCCAGCACCGCGCCGCCTTCCACGCGCAGTGCCAGTCGGCCCTGGTTGGTGCGGTTGTTCAAAACCTTCAGTTCGCGCGCTTCGCCCGGTTTGACCTCGGGCGGCGGCGAACGGTCGCCCAGCGGCCAGTAGCCCAGCCAGCGCGCCTGCGTGCGCGTGAAGGGCTGACGGGTGGTGCCCAGTGTGTAGCCCACACCCAGCCCCACCGCAAGGCCATAGCCCGAGTTGGGCGAGATAGGATCGTCGAAGCGGCGGCGCGTCCAGGCGTAGTTGGCGGTGATCGACGAATTGGCCTCGGCCGTGCGCAGGGCCTGCGTGGCTTCGTTGAAGACACTCGCGCGGTCGTACTGCAAGTAGAAGCTGCGGTCGTATTCAATACCTTCTTGGGACTGGCCCGCGCGCAGCCGCTGGCTGGTGGTGATGTTGAAGTCGTCCTGCTCCTGCAGCAGGCGCCCGCCGGCGATCCAGCGCCAGCCGTCGTTGCTGGGTGGTGAACTCCAGTCGGTGCTGGCGAGCTGGTCCACGCGCTCGACCTTGAGCGCACTCACCGCACGCCAGCCGATGCCGGGCACGCTGTGGTGCGTGTGTTCGATCGACAGGCGCGCGCCGCTGTCGGTGCTGCCACCCACACCAAGCACCAGCTTTTGGCGCAGGCTCTCGCGCAGTTGCACCTTCACCGGCAGCGAAGCGCCGTCCATGCTGGGTTCCACGAAGACGAAAGCCGAGTCGTAGTAGCCGCTCTCGATCAGGCGCTGCTGCGCGGCCTGCAACTGGGCCAGGTTGTAGTCGCTGCCGGGCACCACGCCCGACAGGCGCACCAGGCGCTCCACCGTGACCTTGTCATAGCGCTGCGCACCTTCGACCACCACCTCGCCCATGCGGAAGGCGGGGCCGGAGTCGAGTTCGATGTAGAGGTTGGCCTGGCGGTTGTCGGCGTCGATGTCGGCCAGGCTGTTCTGCACCCGACCTGCGGGATAGCGCCGTGCGATCAGGGCGCGCAGGGCGGCATCCTTGGTGCGGTCCCAGTCGGCCTGCGAAAACGGCAGGCCCTGCATCACGCTCACCTCGCGCTGGATGGTGTCGCGTTGCTCGCTGGCCTCGGGTGCGGTGGCGATATCGCCCACAAAGGACACGTTCACCGTGGCCACGCGGGTGACGGGACCGGGCGATACGCGAATGGTCACGGTGCCCAGGGACCGGCCACCGGTGCCATTGCCCACTGCGGCCGTGTCGGCTGCTTCGGTCAGGGCGGGTGGCCCGATCACGTCCACCACCGGCGAAAAGTAGCCCAGCGTGGCCAGCAACTCGCGCAGGTTGGCGGGGGCAGTGGCCAGCAGCCGGGTGAGTTCGTTGGCGTCGAGGCTGCGCAGCAGGCGAAAGCGCTGCAACTCCAGGTGGCGCAGCAAAAACTCGCGCACCTCGTCCGGTGCCTGCAGGTCGATCTCGAAGCGCGGCTCGGCCGGCGGGCGGGGCGTGGCACGGTTTCGGTTGATGGGCGCTTCCGGCGCATCGGCATCGGCCGCATCCACTGCATCCTGAAGGGCGCTGGCCGCCGGTGCAACCGGCGCTTCCACGGCTTGCGCCCGTGCAGCCGGCGGGCACAACAAGGCGACGCAAAGCAGAAGAGACCCCGCCCAGCGAGCGGAGTCCGGAACAAAACAGGTCATGCCGTTACTTGGAGAGCAATCTCATCGTGTCTTCCAGCCCCTTCAAGGTCAGCGGGAACATGCGCTGGCTCATGAGTTGCTGGACCACGCTGATGCTCTGTCGATACTGCCACACGCCCTGAGGTTCCGGATTGATCCACGCATACTTGGGAAAAGCGTGTGTGAGGCGCTGCAACCACTCGGCGCCAGCCTCCTCGTTGTTGTATTCCACGCTGCCACCAGGTTGCAATATTTCGTAAGGACTCATGGTCGCGTCGCCCACGAAGATGAGTTTGTAGTCCTTGTTGTATTTGCGAATGATGTCCCAGGTGGGGAACTTTTCGGCGTAGCGGCGTCGGTTGTTCTTCCACATGAAGTCGTAGACGCAGTTGTGGAAGTAATAAAAATCGAGGTGCTTGAACTCGCCCTTGACGGCCGAGAAAAGCTCCTCCACCCGCTGGATGTGCTCGTCCATGGTGCCGCCCACGTCCATGAGCAGCAGCACCTTCACGTTGTTGTGCCGTTCCGGGATCATCTTGATGTCCAGATAGCCGGCGTTGGCGGCGGTGGCTCGGATGGTGTCGGGCAAGTCCAGCTCGAACTCGTTGCCCTCGCGCGCGAACTTGCGCAGGCGGCGCAGCGCCACCTTGATGTTGCGCGTGCCGAGTTCCTGCGTGTCGTCGTAGTCGCGGTAGGCGCGCTGCTCCCACACCTTCACGCCGCTCTTGTTGCCGCCCTTGCCGCCGATGCGCACACCCTGCGGGTTCTGCCCGCTGTTGCCGAATGGCGAGGTGCCGCCGGTGCCGATCCATTTGCTGCCGCCTTCGTGGCGTTCCTTCTGCTCTTCCAGGCGCTTCTTCAGCGTCTCCATGAGCTCGTCCCAGTCCATCTTGGGCGCGTTGGCCTTCTGCTCGTCGGAGAGGATGCGCTCCATCTCCTGGCGCAGCCAGTCGGCCGGAATGGGCTTGGTGAAGTCCGCGATCATCTCCACGCCCTTGAAGTAGGCGGCGAAGGCGCGGTCGAACTTGTCGTAGTGCTTCTCGTCCTTCACCAGCGCGGTGCGCGCGAGAAAGTAGAAGTCGTCCATGCTGCAGGCGTCGGGGTTGCGCGGCCCGACCACGTCGGCCTGCAGCGCCTCCAGCAGCATCAGGTATTCCTTGACGGACACCGGCAACTTGGCCGAGCGCAGGGTGTAGAAGAAGTCGATCAGCATGGTGATCTCCCGGGTTCAGGCATGAAGTGCACGCAGGTACAGCAGCTGGGCTTTCGCCTCTGGCCATTCACCCGCGCGCATGCTGTACATCACCGTGTCGCGGATGGTGCCGTCGCGTCGCAGGGCGTGGCCGCGGATGACGCCGTCTTTTTTCGCGCCGAGCCGTTCGATGGCCTGTTGGGACGCGAAGTTGAAGTTGTCGGTGCGCCAACCCACCACATGGCAGTCCAGCTGGTCGAAGGCGTGGCCCATCATGAGCAGCTTGCAGGTGGTGTTGACATGGCTTCGCTGCACGCTTTTCGCGTACCACGTGTAGCCGATCTCCACGCGCTTCACCGCCGGCAGGATGTCGTGGAAGCTGGTGCTGCCGAGCACCTGGCCTGTGGTCTCAACGGTGACAGCAAAGGCGAAGCGGTGGCCTTCGTCGCGCATCTTCAGCGCTGTCTCGATGTAGCCGCGCGTCTCCTGCGGCGCGGGCACCGAGGTGATGCGCAGCTTCCAGAGTTCACCGTCGGCTGCTGCCGCACGCAGGCCGTCCTCGTGGTCCAGCGACAGCGGGACCAGGGCAATGCCGTTGGAGCGGAGGCTGACGGGTTGAACGAAAGACATGGCGAATCCGTTCAACGGTTCCTTTGGTTCATGAAGACCAGCTTTTCAAACAAGGTCGTGTCCTGCTCGTTCTTGAGCAACGCGCCCACCAGCGGCGGGATGCTGACCTTGCTGTCGGCGCTTTGCAGGGCTTCAAGCGGGATGTCTTCTGCCATCAGCAGCTTGAGCCAGTCGAGCAGCTCGGAAGTGCTGGGCTTCTTTTTCAGGCCGGGCAGGTTGCGCACGTCGTAGAAGGTTTTCATGGCCGCAGCCAGCAGCTCTTTCTTGAGGCTTGGGAAGTGCACATCCACGATGCGCTGCATGGTCTCGGCGTCGGGGAATTTGATGTAGTGGAAGAAGCAGCGGCGCAGAAACGCGTCAGGCAGCTCCTTCTCGTTGTTCGAGGTGATGAACACCAGCGGGCGGTGTTTGGCGCGCACCAGCTCGCGCGTTTCGTAGCAATAGAACTCCATGCGGTCGAGTTCGCGCAGCAGGTCGTTCGGGAATTCGATGTCGGCTTTGTCGATCTCGTCGATCAGCAGCGCCACCGGCTCGTCCGCCGTGAAAGCCTGCCACAGCACTCCTTTCAAGATGTAGTTGTGGATGTCCTTGACCATCTCTTCACCCAGCTGGCTGTCGCGCAGGCGGCTCACCGCGTCGTATTCATACAGACCCTGCTGCGCCTTGGTGGTGCTCTTGATGTGCCATTGCAGCAGCGGCAGCTTGAGCGCGGTGGACACCTCTTCGGCCAGCATGGTCTTGCCTGTACCCGGTTCGCCCTTCACAAGCAGCGGGCGCTTGAGCGTGATCGCGGCGTTGACCGCCAGCATCAAGTCTTGCGTGGCGACGTAGTTCTCGGAGCCTTTGAATTTCATGGGTTGTTCTGCTGGAAAGGTTGAACAGGTTGCGGCATCTGCTGTGAGCCGGCCCCGGGCTTGGGGCGGCAACAAGACAAGGTCTGCCATCCCGGGGGTTTTGCGGGCAGGGGCCCCTCGACCGGTCTATATAATCAGACGTTGATTTTCCCCCGCTGACTCATTCATTGTGCTTGCAAAATGACCTCACTGTTGTCCACGATCACCCGCACCCTTGTCGCCGCTGCGACGCTTTCCGCAGCCGCTTTTTCGGTTCACGCCCAGGGTGTCACCGGTGACGTGGCGGCCGGCCAGAAGAAGGCCGACATGTGCATCGGCTGCCATGGCATCAAGGGTTACCAGAACAGCTTTCCCGAAATCCACAAGGTGCCGATGATTTCGGGCCAGTCGGGCGCCTACATCGTGTCGGCCCTCAACGCCTACAAAAAGGGCGACCGCAAACACCCCACCATGCGCGGCATCGCCGGTTCGCTGAGCGAGCAGGACATGGCCGATCTGGCCGCCTACTACGCCTCGCATGTCGGCAAGACCGCTCCCGACGCACCCCGCACCGCCAGCACGGCGGCCGCCGCCCTGATTGAAAAAGGCGCCTGCGCTTCCTGCCACGGCGCCAACTTCAGCAAGCCCATCGACCCAAGCTACCCCAAGCTGGCCGGCCAACACCCCGACTATCTCTTCTTCGCGCTCAAGGCCTACACCGTCGAGGGCAATGCGGTGGTGGGGCGCTCCAACGGCATCATGGCCGGCATCGCCAAACAGTACTCCACCAACGAGATGCGCGAAATCGCCAAGTACCTGGGTTCCTTGGAAGGCGAAATGAGCGTCGTGCCGCAGCCGCGCTTCAAGTAATCGCTGTTCTGCCCTCGAAAGAGCCGCTCAACGAGCGGCTTTTTCGTTTGTTTTCAGTCTTGCGTTGCGCGCTGTCGAACTTGGTCGATGTAGGCCTGACCATCGGGTGGCCTGCCGGCGCGCTGACTCTCCCACAGCATGGTGCCCAGACACTCCATCACCTCGTGGTGCGCCCTGTGCAGGTCGTCTCGCCGCGCGGTGAGCAGCTCTACCGCCTGGCGGATGCCGGGGGGCTGGTCGATGCTGCACTGCTCGCTGATCGACAAGTGCATGGACAGGTGCAGGAACGGGTTGTCGCGTTCGGTGCCGGGCTCGCCGATGCGAGCCAGCGCCGCGTCCACATCGCCCAGCTCGGCGTGGTACTCGGGGTGCTCGGCGATCCATTGGCTGGCCAGCGACTCGATGGCTTCCATGGGCTGCTGCTGCAGCGTCTTGGCGTGCACCGCGCAGAAGAAACGGCGTACGTCGGCTTGGGTCGGATTGAACATGTGGCCATTGTCCCGCAGCGCGCGTTTCAGAGCCGCCAGGCGGGCAGTTGCCAGTTGCGCCACAGGGCCAGGGCGCGCAGCCCGGCGGTCACACCCACGCAAGCCACCAACGCGAGCCAGCCCGGCGTCTGCAGGTGCCACAGGCCCACGTAAACCCAACTGCCGGCAAACGCGCACACGGCGTAGGGCCGGTGGTCGTGAAAGGCGGTGGGGATTTCGTTGCACACCACGTCGCGCAGCACGCCGCCGAACACGCCGGTGGTCAGGCCCATGAGCACGGCCACCAGCGCAGGCATGTCCAGCAGCAGCGCCTGATGCACGCCGGTGGCTGCGAACAGGCCCAGGCCCAGCGCGTCGGGCCACTGCATGGCACGCTCGGTGATCGGGAAATGGCGCGAACGCAGGAACAGCATGGCGAGCACGCACAGTGCGAACACGCCCCACAGCAGCTCCATATGGCGCACCCAGAAGAAGGGCCGCTGGTCCAGCAGCAGGTCGCGCAGCGTGCCGCCGCCAAAGGCGGCCAGAAAGCCCACCACACACACGCCCACCGCATCGAGCTTCTTGCGTGCGCCCGCCATCACGCCCGAGAGCGCAAACGCCGCGGTGGCGCTGATTTCCACCAGCAGGCGCAGACCCTCGCCCCAGAGCGCCACGTTGTTCAGTG
Organism: Burkholderiales bacterium; assembly: GCA_038327405.1. GTDB lineage: Bacteria > Pseudomonadota > Gammaproteobacteria > Burkholderiales > Burkholderiaceae_C > Hydrogenophaga. The sequence goes on from JBBQKZ010000081.1 coordinate 14,703, forward strand.
CCGGGTTCATGCGCTGCCTTTCACCGCAAGCAGAGCGGAGATCTGGCGGGTCGCTTCCAGCAGCGGGGGCAGCAGCGTGTCCTGCACCACGCGGGCGCTGGTGCGGTTGGCCTGCCCGCTCAGGTTGAGCGCGGCCACGGTGCGGCCGCCGGCGTCCACCAGCGGCGCGGCCAGCGAGATCAGGCCTTCCTCCAGTTCCTGGTTCACCAGGCACCAGCCTTGTTTGCGCACCTGTTGCACGCGCGCGAGCAGGGTAGCCGGGTCGGTGACCGTGTGGCGGGTGAGCGCCTTGAGCTCGGACGCATCGAGCCGGGCGCGCGCTTCGTCGTCGCTCAGGCCCGCAAGCAGCATGCGGCCCAGGGAGGTGCAATAGGCCGGCAGGCGAGAGCCGATCCCGAGCGAGTTCTTCATGATCTTGTGGGTGGGTACGCGCATGACGTAAACGATGTCGGTGCCGTCGAGCACCGCGGCCGAGCTCGATTCCTTGACCGATTCGACCAACGCTTCGACCACCGGCTCGGCCAGGTTCCAGATCGGCATGGACGAGAGGTAGGCGAAGCCCAGGTCGAGGATGCGCGCGGTAAGACGGAAGTCGCGGCCGTCGCTCTCCACATAGCCCAGCGCCTGCAGCGTGAGCAGGATGCGGCGCGCGCCGGCGCGCGTGAGGCCGCTGCGCACCGCCACTTCACTCAGCGTCTGGCGCGGCGCCTGGGCACAGAAGCTGCGGATGACTTCGAGCCCGCGCGCGAACGACTGCACGTAGCTGTCGCCGGGGCGGGGCGGGGTGTTTGTGGTGTCGGTGGACATGGTGGTTTGGGCGAATGCCTGTTTATAATTCAATCTACGAACATTTGTTCTTCAGACGAACAAAATTTCAAGGCATCGGCAGGCAGCCGAACAGGAGACAACGTGATCAACAAGATTTCCCCGTCGATCGCCGACGCACTCTCGGTGGTGCGCGACGGGCACACCGTGCTCATCGGTGGCTTCGGCACCTCGGGCATTCCCGCCGAACTGATCGACGGCCTGATTGAGCACGGCGCCCGCGAGCTCACGGTGGTGAACAACAACGCCGGCAACGGCGACACGGGTCTCGCCGCACTGCTCGCCGCCGGACGGGTGCGCAAGATCATCTGCAGCTTTCCGCGCCAGGCCGACAGCCATGTGTTCGACGGTCTTTTCCGCGCAGGCAAGATCGAGCTGGAACTGGTGCCGCAAGGCAATCTGGCCGAGCGGCTGCGCGCCGCCGGTGCGGGCATCGGCGGCTTCTTCACCCCCACCGGCTTCGGCACAGCGCTGGCCGAGGGCAAGGAAACGCGCGAGATCAACGGCCGCCACCATGTGTTCGAGTCGCCTCTGCCCGGCGACGTGGCCCTGATCAAGGCCGAAAGCGGCGACCGTTGGGGCAACCTCACCTACCGCAAGGCCGCGCGCAACTTCGGGCCGGTGATGGCCATGGCCGCGCGCCACACGGTCGCCACCGTGCACCAGCTGGTCGAGCTCGGTGAGCTTGACCCCGAGACCATCGTCACGCCCGGCATCCACGTTGGGAAAATCGTTCGCATCGACCGCGTTGCAACGCAAGCTGGCGGCTTCAAAGGGTCCGTATGAATTACCAGAAACGCAGCAAAGCCGAACTCGCGCAGCGCGTGGCCCGCGACATCCACGACGGCGCCTACGTGAACCTGGGCATCGGCATGCCCACGCAAGTGGCCAACCACCTCGCGCAAGGCATCGAGGTGGTGTTGCACAGCGAAAACGGCATCCTGGGCATGGGTCCGGCACCGGCCGCTGGCGAAGAGGATTACGACCTCATCAACGCTGGCAAACAGCCGGTCACGCTGCTGTCCGGCGGCGCATATTTCCATCACGCCGACAGCTTCGGCATGATGCGCGGCGGCCATCTCGACATCTGCGTGCTCGGCGCGTTCCAGGTCTCGGCTATGGGCGATCTGGCGAACTGGAGCACCGGCGAGCCGGGGGCCATTCCCGCCGTGGGCGGCGCGATGGACCTGGCCGTGGGTGCCAAACAGACCTGGGTGATGATGGATCTGCTGAGCAAGCAGGGCCAGAGCAAGGTGGTCGAGCGCTGCAGCTACCCGTTGAC
>JBBQKZ010000082.1:0-16664 GCA_038327405.1 Burkholderiales bacterium
CACCCTGTTGTGGTGCACTCCAATCTGGCGCGCACCATTCAGGGTTACCGCTATGGACGCCAGCCGTGTGGCAAATCAGAATCTGTATACACATTCTGTGTTCAAAACGCCTTCCGCAAGCCTGTTTCCAAGGGTAAGCACCGCTGGCACCCTTATTGCTGATGCAGAAACATGCTTGGGCGCTCCATCCACGAACCCTCGCAACCCCCACACCACAGGAGAACCCATGAACAAACGCCACTTCATACAGACCGCCGCCGCCCTGGCCACCCTGGCCGCCATGGGCACTGCCCAGGCGCAGACCGCCGTGAAGTTCCAGCTCGACTGGCGCTTCGAAGGCCCGGCCGCGCTCTTCTTGCAGCCGGCTGCCAAGGGATACTTCAAGGACGCCGGCCTCGACGTGACGATCGACTCCGGCAACGGCTCGGGCGGCACCGTCACCCGCGTGGCATCGGGCACCTACGACATGGGCTTCGCCGACATGGCCGCGTTGATGGAGTTCCACGCCAACAACCCGGATGCCCCGAACAAGCCGGTGGCCGTGATGATGGTCTACAACAACACGCCAGCCGCGGTGCTTGCCCTCAAGAAGAGCGGCATCACCAAGCCGGCCGACCTCAACGGCAAGAAACTCGGCGCCCCGGTGTTTGACGCGGGCCGCAAGGGCTTCCCGATCTTCCAGAAGGCCAACAACATCGGCAGCGTGGCCTGGACCTCGATGGACCCTCCGCTGCGCGAAACCATGCTGGTGCGCGGCGACATCGACGCCATCACCGGCTTCTCGTTCACCTCGCTGCTCAACCTGGAAGCGCGCGGCGTCAAGGCCGAAGACGTGGTGATCATGAATTACGCCGACAACGGCGTGAAGCTCTACGGCAACGCGATCATCGCCTCACCCAAGATGATTGCCGAGAATCCAGCCGCCGTGAAAGCTTTCCTCACCGCGTTTGCCAAGGGCGCCAAGGACGTGATGGCCAACCCCGCAGCCTCCATCGAAAGTGTGAAGGCGCGCGACGGCATCATCAACGTGCCGCTGGAAACCCGCCGCCTGCAACTGGCCATCGACGCGGTGGTGGCCAGCCCCGACGCGCGCAAAGAAGGCTTTGGCCAGATAGTGCCCGGTCGCCTGGCCCTGATGGCCTCGCAGGTCTCCGACGCCTACGGCACCAAGACCCGCGTTGATCCGGCCAAGATCTGGAACGGCTCCATGCTGCCCACGGCAGCCGACCTCAACGTGCTGCCACCCGCCAAGAAGTAAGGCTCGAGGCCTGACCCTCTGGCCCAGGCCAGCCACCCAACGGCGGCTGGCCTTTTTTTCAGGAAGATCCCATGCAAGACACCACCGGCAACGCACCCTTCGTCGATTTCGACCAGGTCTGGCTGGCCTACAACGACGATCTGCTGGCCAAGAATGTCTTTGCGGTCGAAGACATCAACCTCAAGGTCAAGCGCGGCGAGTTCATTGCCATCGTCGGCCCATCGGGTTGCGGCAAGTCCACCTTCATGAAGCTCACCACCGGGCTGAAGATGCCCAGCATGGGCAAGATCCGCATCGACGGCCAGCCCGTCACCGGCCCGCTGAAAATCTCGGGCATGGCCTTCCAGGCGCCCTCCTTGCTGCCCTGGCGCACCACGCTGGACAACGTGCTCTTGCCCCTTGAAATCGTGGAGCCCTTTCGCAGCGAGTTCAAGGACCGCAAGAAGGAGTTCGTGGAACGCGCGAGCCGGCTGCTGACCAGCGTGGGTCTGGGCGGCATGGAGAAAAAGTTTCCCTGGGAACTCTCCGGCGGCATGCAGCAGCGCGCCAGCATCTGCCGCGCGCTGATCCACGAACCCAAGATGCTGTTGCTCGACGAGCCCTTTGGCGCGCTCGACGCCTTCACCCGCGAAGAACTCTGGTGCACCTTGCGCGACCTGTGGGAGGCGCAGCGTTTCAACGTCATCCTGGTCACGCACGACCTGCGCGAGTCGGTGTTCCTGGCCGACACGGTGTACTGCATGAGCAAGAGCCCGGGCCGCTTCGTGGTGCAGCGCGAGATTCCGATACCGCGCACGCGTGACCTGGAGGTGACCTACACCAAAGAGTTCTCCGACATCGTGCTCGAATTGCGCGGCCACATCGGTGCCATGCGCACCCCCGTCAACCAGTGAATGGACCCAAGCCATGAACCTGAACAAAAAACAGATGGAGCGCTGGTCGCCGTTCTTGCTGCTGCTGGCCATCATCGTCATCTGGGAAGTGATCACCAGCGGCTTCGGCGTTTCCGAATTCATCTTCCCCAGCCCGTCGCGCATCTGGGAACAGACGATGGAGCACAAGACCACCATCCTGGGCCATGCCTGGCGCACCTACTGGGTGACCATGGCCGGCTTCGGCATCGCGATCGTGGTGGGCGTGCTGCTGGGCTTTCTCATCGGCAGCTCGCGCCTGGCCTACGCGGCGGTGTACCCGCTCATGACGGCCTTCAATGCCCTGCCCAAGGCGGCCTTTGTGCCAATCCTGGTGGTGTGGTTCGGCATCGGCGTGGGCCCGGCCATCCTCACGGCCTTCCTCATCAGTTTTTTCCCGATCATGGTGAACATCGCCACCGGCCTGGCCACGCTGGAGCCCGAGCTGGAAGACGTGTTGCGCGTGTTGGGTGCCAAGCGCTGGGACGTGTTGACCAAGGTCGGCCTGCCGCGATCCATGCCCTACTTCTTCGGCTCGCTCAAGGTGGCAATCACGCTGGCCTTCGTGGGCACCACCGTGTCGGAGATGACGGCGTCGAACGAAGGCATCGGCTACCTGCTGATTTCGGCCGGGTCGTCGATGCAGATGTGTCTGGCGTTCAGCGGCCTGCTGGTGGTGGGTGCCATGGCGATGGTGATGTACGAGCTGTTCAGCTGGATCGAGAAGCACACCACGGGGTGGGCGCATCGCGGCAGCCAGAACGGATGAACCCCGATCAGGTCACCAGACACCTGAGGCGAGCCAACGAGGTCGCCAGGCGTGCAGCCAGCATGGGTCGCCATCCATTCGGCGCCTTGCTGGTGGCGCCCGATGGCGAGACGGTGCTGGCCGAGCAGGGCAACATCGACACCGTGAACCACGCCGAATCCACACTGGCGCGCACGGCGGCGGCCAACTGGCCGGGTGAGTACCTGGCGCGCTGCACGCTGGTCACCACGTTCGAGCCGTGTGCCATGTGCACAGGCACGCTGTACTGGGCCAACATCGGGCGGGTGGTGTATGGCGCGAGCGAGGAGGCCCTGCTCGCCCTCACCGGCAGCCATGAAGAGAACCCCACCCTGTCCCTGCCTTGTCGTGACGTTCTTGCACGGGGGCAGAAGGCGGTTGAGGTGATCGGGCCTGTGCCTTCCATGGAGGCCGACATGCTGGAGCCGCACCTCGGCTTCTGGGCTTCCCGTTAGCTGCGCGCCCTCTCCTCCTCCTGCAGCCGCAGCACCCGCCTTTGCACCTTGCCGGTGGTGGTCATGGGCAGCGCATCGATGAACTCGATCTCTTTCGGGTACTCGTAGGGCGCCAGCTTGCCCTTCACGTGCGCCTGCAGTTGCTTCACCAGTTCATCTCCGGGAGCGTGACCGGGCGCCAGCACCACATAGGCTTTCACCACCGCGCCGCGCTCGGCATCGGGTTTGGGCACCACGGCTGCGTTGGCCACGGCCGGGTGCTTCACCAGGCAGTTCTCGATCTCACTGGGGCCGATGCGGTAACCCGCGGCCTTGAACACGTCGTCGGCGCGGCCCTGGTACCAGAGATACCCGTCGGCATCGCGCGAGGCCATGTCACCCGTGCGGCACCAGCTGTTGGCCATGTCACCGGTGTATTTGGCGCGGGTCGAGGCCTCGTTTTTCCAGTAGCCCAGGAAGAACACAGGATCGGGATCTCCGTGCACATCGAGCCGGTGCACTGCCACGTCACCCGGCACACCCACAGCGCACTCGCAGCCGTCATCGTCGATCACCGCCACGCGGTGGCCGGGGTAGCCCTTGCCCATGGAGCCGGGCCGCGCCGGGTACAGGCGTGAGCAATTGCCCACGATGTAATTGATCTCGGTCTGGCCGAACATTTCGTTGACCGTCACACCCAGCTGGTCCCGGCAATAGGCGAAGACCGCATCACCCACCGCCTCGCCCGCACTCATGAGGCCCTGCAGCTTGAACCTGTACTGTTTCTTCGGCTTGGGCACCGCCTTCATCATGGCCTTGAGCGCCGTGGGAAACAAAAAGCTGTGCGTGACGCCGTGGCGCTCGATCAGTTCAAACGCGGTCTGTGGACTGAAACGCCCGTTGAACGCCACGATGGGCCGTCCAAAGTAGAGCGTGGGCAACAGCGCGTCCATCAAACCGCCGGTCCAGGCCCAGTCCGCCGGGGACCAGAACACCGCCGTTGACGTCGCTTTGGCATCGAACGGATCGAAGCCGAACCAGTTCTGGCTGCACACGAAACCGGTGAGGTTGCCGATGAGCGCGCGGTGCGGGATCAACGCGCCCTTGGGGTTGCCGGTGGTACCGCTGGTGTAAATGAGCACGGCGGCCTCGTCGGCCCATGTGTCGACCGGCTTGAAGTCCGCCGGCTCCTGCGCCAGCAGCGCAGTCCAGTCGAGGTCGGCGCGCATGCCTTCGGGCGTGCCGTCACCGTCCAAGCCGATCACGCAGCGCAACAACGGGCAGTCGTCGCGCACGCCGAGCAAGGCGGGCAACGACGGTTGGTCGCAGATGGCCACCACCGCTTCGCTGTCCTGCAACCGGAACTCCAGCGCTTCGGGGCCGAACAGTTGCGACAGCGGCATGCCGACCGCGCCCATTTGCAGCACCGCCATGTAGGCCACCGCGGTCTCGAAGCGCTGCGGCAACACGATCGCCACCCGGTCTCCGCGTTGCACGCCGAGTGCGGCCAGTGCGTTGGACAGGCGGTTGGCCCGGTCGAGCAGATCGGCGTAGCTGTGCGTCTGATCGCGCTGGCCCGGCGCGCAGGCCGCCACGGCCACGTCACCGGCATGCGCAGGATCTTCTGCCCAACGCCGCATGCACATCTGCGCCATGTTGAAGTGTTCGGGCACCTGCCAGCCAAAGTGGCTGTGCAGCGCGTCGTACAGATCCAGGGGCTGGCAGGTCTTGTCTCTGGCTTGACTCGGGCGCATGGTTGTCTCGGTCTCGTTCTTTATGATCCGATGAATGTACCAAGCACTGAGAGCCTCCCGCAGCGAATTCGTCCCGATCCGCAACCTGAACTACCACGTGCGGGTGTGGGGCGAGCGCAGCGACAGCGTGGCACCGCTGGTGCTCGTGCACGGCTGGATGGACGTGGCGGCTTCCTGGCAATTTGTGGTGGACGCACTGCAGACCGAACGCTGGATCATCGCGCCCGACTGGCGCGGCTTCGGGCACACCAAACTTGAAGGTCCAGCAGTCGACAGCTACTGGTTCCCCGACTACCTGGCCGACCTCGACGCCCTGCTCGACCACCACGCAGGCGAGCGCAAGGTCGATCTGGTGGGCCACAGCATGGGCGGCAACATCGCCATGATGTACGCAGGCGTTCGACCGCAGCGCATCGAACACCTTGTGAACCTCGAAGGCTTCGGCTTGCCCGAAACCCGTCCTGCGCAGGCGCCCGGCCGCTACGCGCAGTGGCTGGACGAAATCAAGACTGTGCAACGCGGCGGCAAGGCGCTCAAGAGCTACGCCGACGCCGACGGCGTGGCGCGCCGCCTCATGAAGACCAACCCGCGCCTGGCGCAAGACAAGGCCGACTGGCTGGCGCGCCAGTGGGCAGCGCCCAACGCGCAAGGCGAGTGGGACATTCTGGGCGACGCGGCGCACAAAGTGACCAGCGCCCACCTCTACCGGCTTGACGAAGCACTGGAAATCTACCGCCGCATCAGTGCGCCGGTTCTGTCGGTCACGGCTGGCGATGACAGCCTGGGTCAGTGGTGGAAAGGCACCTTCACACTGGCGCAGTACCTTGAGCGCGTGCGCGCCGTGCCGCGCCTTCAAAGCGCGGTGGTGCAGGACGCGGGGCACATGATGCACCACGACCAGCCTGCCGAACTGGCACGCCTGATCGAGGCGTTTCTCGCCAGCCCCTGCTGAGCGGGTTCGCGCGTTTGTGCGGGTTGTTGCAAGCGATTCAACCCGCCAGTCGTTCGCGCGGGCATACTCCTGCCGATGAAAATTCACCTGAACGCATTCCGAAGTCCCGCCCTCGCCGTTGCCGCCTGGGGCTTGCTGATGGCCGCCCCCGCCCTGGCGGGCAACTGGGATCTGTGCCCCGGAGACGACCAACCAGCCAGCGCTGCGCCTGGCACACCGCGCTACGAAGCGTTCTTCTCGCCCTACACCCACCACTGGTCACCCGACAGCGATCACGAGCAGGTGTACGCCGTCAGCGTCAGCCGCCTCCTGCCCAACAACCGCTATTGCGGCTTCAGCCTGTTCAACAACTCGTTTGGTCAACCTTCGGCTTACGCGTTTGTGGGCAAGAGCTGGCCCGGACTCTGGCGGGCCCAGCCGCAGGTCTATGTATCGTTGAGCGCCGGCATCATCTACGGTTACGTGGGTGAATACAAAAACAAGGTTCCTTTGAACGTCGGTGGTTTTTCGCCCGTGCTCATCCCGGCCATCGGCTATCGCCTGTCACCGAAGAGCACCCTCGAGATCCAGTTGCTGGGCACCGCTGCTGTCATGTTTGGCACCACCTGGCGCTTTTAGGCGGCGGGGCCTCCGGCGGCAGCATGGCGTGAGAAAATCGCGGTTTTGAACATTGACCGCAGGAACACCCCATGGAAGCCGAACGCAGCAACGCCATCCGATCACAGCTCGAAGACCTGACCACGCGCGTGGTCGAGCTCCGGAGGTATCTTTGACTACGATGCCAAAGCATCGAAGTTGAAGGAAGTCGAGTCGGCTCTGGAAGACCCCACCGTCTGGAACGACCCCAAACGCGCCCAGGAGCTGGGTCGCGAGAAAAAATCCCTTGAAGATGTGGTGCTGGTGCTGGACCGCCTCACCGGTGAACTGACGGACAACACCGAGTTGTTCGACATGTCGAGCGAAGACGGGGATGAAGCCGGTCTGATCACGATCGAAGGCGAGGCGGCCAAGGTGGCGGCCGACGTCGAGAAGCTCGAATTCCGCCGCATGTTCAGCAACCCAGCCGATCCACTGAACTGTTTCCTGGACATCCAGGCCGGCGCCGGCGGCACCGAAGCCTGCGACTGGGCCAGCATGCTGCTGCGCCAGTACCTGCGCTACGCCGAGCGCAAGGGCTTCAAGACCGTGATTGAAGACGAGACCGAAGGCGACACCGCGGGCATCAAGAGCGCCACCATCAAGATCGAAGGCGACTACGCCTTCGGCCTGTTGCGCACCGAAACCGGTGTGCACCGCCTGGTGCGCAAGAGCCCGTTCGATTCGTCGGGCGGTCGCCACACCTCGTTCGCGTCGGTGTTCGTGTACCCCGAGATCGACGACTCGATCGAGATCAACATCAACCCCTCCGACGTGCGTACCGACACCTACCGCGCCTCCGGCGCCGGTGGTCAGCACATCAACAAGACCGACTCGGCCGTGCGCCTCACGCACATTCCCACCGGCATCGTGGTGCAGTGCCAGGACGGTCGCAGCCAGCACGGCAACCGCGACGTGGCGTGGAAGCGCCTGCGCTCCAAACTCTACGACTTCGAACTGCGCAAGCAGCAGGAAGAACAGCAGAAGCTGGAAGACACCAAGACCGATGTGGGCTGGGGTCACCAGATCCGTTCGTATGTGCTGGACAACAGCCGCATCAAGGACCTGCGCACCAACGTCGAGATTTCCGCCACGCAGAAAGTGCTGGACGGCGATCTGGATCCCTTCATCGAAGCATCTCTGAAGCAAGGCGTCTGAGGCATGAGACCCCCACGCTCCACCGCTGCGCGGGTCGCTGCCCCCCGAGGGGGCTGCTCCGCCTTGGGGCGGCCCGGCGGCGGAGCGTCTTCCAACTACAAGGACATTGAATGAGCTCACTGCGTGAAGGCCCCACCACCGTGGTTCGCCGAGAAGACTATGCCGCCCCGGCTTACTGGATCGACACCGTCGACCTCTGCTTCGACCTGGACCCAGCCAAAACACGCGTGCTCAACAAGATGCGCCTGCGCCGCAACCTTGAAGTGCCGGCGCAAGCCTTGCGGCTGGACGGCGAAGACCTGAACCTCGCCCGCGTGCTGGTCAACGGCGCGGGCTGTTCGTTCAAGATGGACGGCCAGCAGCTGGTGCTGGAAAGCTTGCCCGAAGGCACCGAGCCGTTCGACCTGGAAATCTTCACCACCTGCACACCCGAGAAAAACACGCAGCTCATGGGCCTGTACGTGAGCCAGGGCACCTTTTTCACGCAATGCGAGGCGGAGGGCTTTCGCCGCATCACGTATTTCCTGGACCGCCCCGACGTGATGGCCAGCTACACCGTGACGCTGCGCGCCGACAAGGCGAAGTACCCGGTGCTGCTGTCCAACGGAAACCTGGTGGAAGAAGGTCCATTGCCCGATGGCCGCCACTTCGCCAAATGGGTGGACCCGCACAAAAAGCCTTGTTATCTGTTCGCGCTGGTCGCCGGCCAGCTGGTGGCGCGTGAACAGCGCATCACCTCACGCAGCGGCGGCAAACACCTGCTGCAGGTGTACGTGCGCCCCGGCGACATGGACAAGACCGAACACGCCATGAACTCGCTGATCGCCAGCGTGGTCTGGGACGAAGCCCGCTTCGGTCTGCCGCTCGATCTGGAGCGCTTCATGATCGTGGCCACCGCCGACTTCAACATGGGCGCCATGGAGAACAAGGGCCTCAACATCTTCAACACCAAGTACGTGCTGGCCAACAGCGCCACCGCGACCGACACCGATTTCTCCAACATCGAGTCGGTCGTGGGCCACGAGTACTTTCACAACTGGACTGGCAACCGCGTCACCTGCCGCGACTGGTTCCAGCTGTCGCTGAAGGAAGGCCTCACCGTCTTCCGCGACCAGGAGTTCAGCATGGACCTGTGCGCCGAGCCCTCGGCGCGCGCGGTCAAGCGCATTGAAGACGTGCGAGTGCTGCGCACCGCGCAGTTCCCCGAAGACGCGGGCCCCATGGCGCACCCCGTGCGGCCCGACAGCTACGCCGAGATCAACAACTTCTACACCGTGACCGTGTATGAAAAAGGCGCCGAGGTCGTGCGCATGATGCAGACCCTCGTGGGACGCGACGGGTTTGCGAGCGGCATGAAGCTCTACTTTCAGCGGTTCGACGGCCAGGCCGTCACCTGCGACGACTTCGCACAATCGGTGGCCGACGCCAACCCGCACAGCGACCTGGCCCGCCTGCTGCCGCAGTTCAAACGCTGGTACAGCCAGGCCGGCACGCCGCGGCTGCGCGCCGAGGGTGTGTATGACGCCGCCGCGCGCAGCTACACGCTCACGCTCTCCCAGAGCTGTGCGCCCACGCCTGGCCAGGCCGACAAGGAACCCTTCGTGATCCCGGTCTCGCTCGGCCTGCTGAGCGCCGACGGCGCCCAGTTGCCGCTGCAGCTGGCCCACTGGAACCAGCCCGAGGGCGGCAGCCGCACCTTTGTGCTGACGCAAGCCAGCGAGAGCTTCACCTTTGTGAACCTCGACAGCGAGCCCGTGCCCTCGCTCTTGCGTGGCTTCTCGGCGCCTGTGGTGCTCGACTGCCACTACACCGACGCACAACTGCTCACCCTGCTGGCCTTCGATCCGGACCCGTTCAACCGCTGGGAAGCCGCCCAGCGCCTGGCCCTGCGCCGCGCGCTCATGGCCATCCTGAGCGACGACCCGGTACCCGCAGCCCCGCTGGATGCGGCGTACCTGGGCGCCATGCGCGACGTGTTGCGCCACCCCACGCTGGACGCCGCCTTCAAGGAACTCGTGCTCACCCTGCCGAGTGAAACCTACATCTCGGAGCAGCTGGGCGAGGTGGACCCGCAACGCGTGCACAGCGTGCGCGAAGCCATGCGCCAGCAACTCGCACAGGCCCTCCAGACCGACTGGGCCTGGGCGTTCGACGCCCACAAGGACAACGGCACCTACCGACCCGACCCGGTCAGCACGGGCCGCCGCGCACTGGCCGGCATGGCGCTGACCATGCTCTGCCTGGACGCACGCGCCAGCGGTGACGCGGTGTGGCCGGGTCGCGCTTACCAGCGGTTCAAGGACGCCGGCAACATGACAGACCGGTTCAACGCCTTGTCGGCGCTGGTGGTGAGCGATCACCCCTTGGCGCACGAAGCGCTGGCCCGCTTCCACCAGATGTTCCAGAACGAAGACCTGGTGCTCGACAAGTGGTTTGCCCTGCAGGCCGGCGCACCCGACCGTGGTGGCAACGTGTTGCCCGCCGTGCGACAGCTCATGAAGCACACCGACTTCCACCTGAAAAACCCGAACCGCGCGCGCAGCGTCATCTTCAGCTACTGCAGTGCCAATCCCGGTGCCTTCCACCGCGCCGATGCGGCGGGCTATCTGTACTGGAGCGAACGCGTCGTGGAGCTCGACGCCTTCAACCCGCAAGTGGCGGCCCGCCTCGCCCGCGCGCTGGACCGTTGGAAAAAGCTCGCCGAGCCCTACCGCAGTGCCGCCCGCGAAGCCATCGCCCGAGTCGCTGCCAAACCCGACCTCAGCAACGACGTGCGCGAAGTCGTCACGCGAGCTCTGGCGGATTGAACCGAACCATTCCAGATCGGGCACATATCCGTTCGGGCTGAGCCCCTATCCGTTCGGGCTGAGCTTGTCGAAGCCCATCCAGACCCACCACCATGACCAAACGCATCTCCCTCACCCGCTACCTCGTCGAGCAACAACGCGTTGACGGCCACATCCCCTCCCAGCTGCGCCTGCTGCTCGAAGTGGTGGCCCGCGCCTGCAAGAGCATCAGCCAGGCCGTCAACAAGGGCGACCTCGGCGGCGTGCTTGGCGCCGCCACCACCGAAAACGTGCAGGGCGAGATGCAGAAGCAGCTCGACATCATTGCCAACGAGGTGCTGATCGAAGCCAACGAATGGGGCGGCCACCTCGCCGCCATGGCCAGCGAGGAAATGGAAGGCATCTACGTGGTGCCCAACCGCTACCCGCAAGGCGAATACCTGCTGCTGTTCGACCCGCTGGATGGCTCCAGCAACATCGATGTGAACGTCAGCATCGGCACCATCTTCAGCGTGCTCCGCATGCCCGAGGACGACCGGGGCGTGGACGAGGGCGACTTCCTGCAGCAAGGGCACCGGCAGGTCGCTGCCGGCTACTGCGTGTATGGCCCCCAGACCACGCTGGTGCTGACCGTGGGCGACGGCGTGGCCATGTTCACGCTGGACCGCGAGCAAGGCTCGTTCGTTCTCACCAAAGAGAACGTGCAGATCCCGCCCGACACCCAGGAATTCGCCATCAACATGAGCAACATGCGCCACTGGGACGACCCCGTGAAGCGCTATGTGGACGAATGCCTGGCAGGCAAGGAAGGCCCACGCGGCAAAGACTTCAACATGCGCTGGGTCGCCAGCATGGTGGCCGACGTGCACCGCATCCTCACGCGCGGCGGCATCTTCATGTACCCCTGGGACAAGCGCGAACCCGACAAGCCCGGCAAGCTGCGCCTGATGTATGAGGCCAACCCCATGGGCTGGCTGGTCGAACAAGCGGGCGGCGCCGCCACCAACGGCAAACAGCGCATCCTGGACATCCAGCCCGCCAAACTGCACGAACGCGTGAGCGTGATCCTGGGTTCGAAGAACGAAGTCGACCGCGTGACCAGCTACCACACCGGGCTATAATCGCGGGCGTTGCCGGTGTAGCTCAGTCGGTAGAGCAGCTCATTCGTAATGAGAAGGTCGGGTGTTCGATTCATCTCTCCGGCACCACGTAGATACAAGAAAGCCCGCTATCAAATTGGTAGTGGGCTTTTTCTTTTCTTGTTGTCTGTAGGCAATCTGTAGGCAACTTGCCCAAATTCAGAGCCACCCAAACGAAGAAAAACCCGCACTCGGCGGGTTTGAAGTGACTTGCTTAGTGACTCAAGTCGCTGGGTAGCAGTCGCAGCAGCGCGCCGGCAGCGGCAGCCCGTACGGCCTCTGTATGGCCCAAGTTAGCCAGGGCGCGCAACACCTCGGCAGCCTTCCGTTTCTGTTCGGCATCACCTTGCACCAGCATGGCGGTCGCCCGGTCTGCCTCGGTTAGGGGTGACAGCGACTTGTCGGCCACGGACAGCTTCTTTACTAAGCGAAAGATGCGTTGCTTTCACATGTTGACCGTTATCCACCGAGCTTAGCTGTGCAAAACGAAAAAGGGCGGCCTTAGCCACCCTTTAGTTGTCGAGAGCCCTGAGAGGGATGGGGCTTACTTTTGCTTGCGACGTGAGGCCGCAGCCAAACCAGCTAAGCCCAGTCCGAGCAATGCGAGCGAAGCGGGTTCAGGGACTTGCCCACCATCCTGACCAACGGTCACGTGGCTAATTCGCCCGATATTCATGTTCCTCACACCTGCGAAGTCTGACAGGAAGATATAACCCCAATCCAAAGATGCATTGTTTCTATACAAATAACTATCGGACGACACCGTATTGTTTGGCCCACCCTGAAGGCCAATTTTTACCAAGAAGTACTCTGGGGTGGTGTCGCAGGTTCCTTCATCGCATCCCGCGGTGCCGAAGTTTAGTGCAATGCCTCCGCTCGCTCCTCCAGTAACAGTTTGCCAGTCACCCGTTGCAAAATTCTGAAATTTGCCAGTCAGCGTGTAGTCAACACCCAGCGTGTTTTTCACAAAATTATTTTCGGTGGCAAAACCAGAGTTACCAAGATTTGCGGAGCCGATTAAAGTGTCAGCAGAACCGACGGTTGCCACAGGCACAGCCATGGCAGGGAGCAAAACGCCCAAGGACAGGAGAGCGCCGCACAGTTTGGTAAGAAGTTTCATTTGAGGCCCTTCGGGTGAAGTCTGGGATTCAACAAGTGTTAGCAGCTTCCGTGCCCGAGGTAAAAATCTTAGTTGAATCAAAGACACCCAAAGTTTTCTCTGGGAAAAGAACGGGTTCGTGTCAATTTTTCCGACACAAACCTTTGGAGTAAAAACTTCCCTAGCATTCAGTTCGCACCACGCTCCGTCTTTAGCCAGAGTCATTTTTTTAATCTAGACATTCCCGTTGTTCCCTCAACGCACGGGCCAGTTCGCGCAGCATTTGCCGTGTGCCGCCCTTCCAACCGTTGCTGCTAACTCTGGCCTTGCCGTTTGTGCTCTTCGGCCCGGTGGACTGCTCCCACGGCTTCCAGCGCTTGATGGCCTCGCGTTGCCGCTCGCGCTGTTCCGGCGTCCAGTGTCGTGCTGCCATTGCTCAGTCCATCTAAAAGTTTGCTTGGCTGGTTTTCAGTTTCTCCGCACGCCTGCGCGGACGTGCGCGTACTGGTCTCGGAATAGCTCGGTGCCCCGTTATTCACTTGCTGCGGGCCATGGGAGATGTTGGCCTGCCTTGCGAACACCACGGGCGGGTTCTTGATGTTGGCAAGCGTCTCCAGCGTATTGCGGCACTGGCTCTGTGCCTTCAGCGCAAGGCGCATGTAGCTCTCTGCCGCCTGTGGGTAGCTTCCCAAGTTGAGGGCGGAGCGACAAGCCAACTCCGCGAACATCGCATTGAGCGCTACGGCCTGGCTGTAGAGCAACGTCTCTGAACTTTGCAGGTTTCCAGCATGCACATCCTTCATGGTGGCCCAAAGAGCTTTCACCGCAGGCGTAATGCCCACATCTCCATGCACGCGCTTCCCAAAGCTCTGCATGAGCATCATGTTGGACACAATCCCGCTGACCGCACTTTCGGCGTAGAGCATCTCCATGTCAGCCGGGTCGCCCTCAATTTGCAGCACATTGCTCGCCGGGGGTTCTTTTCTGTTCTCAGCGGCTGCAGCCGCTTGCTTCTCAGAAGGCTTCGTTGACTTCTTGCTTGGAGCATTCATTTGATTTCCTTCGATTGTTTTTCACTAGAGGTTTCGCCGAAATCTCCTCCGGTTCGCTCCTCCCCCCTAAAGGGGGAGCGGAGCCTTTCGGAGACTCCGACACTCTCCGTAAATGGAGAAAACGGCGAAGTTCGGAGAGTCATGCCAACCATAGCCACCCCTCATTCAGGCCGAGAACGCCACGGGCCAAAAGACCGGTGATGGCTTCCCTGGCGCGGCTGTTCCGTTTATCTGTGGGGCATGTCAGGCGAGCAGCGCCAGCGAGCACAGCAGCATCAAGCTCAATGCAGGGGCGCAACGGTGGCGCACCTGGCTTCCCGCTCTGACCCTCCTTGAACAGTGGCCGCAATGCCTCAAGCACGAGCCTCTGGTTGCCCCCAGCAGGCAGTTTGGCCCGGGTGACTTCCTCGGCTACCTTGTCCCGCACCACAACGCACGATGTGATGGCCTCTCCGTGGTCGTCGGTTCCGAGCATTTCGATTTGAAGCCGGAAGGCCTTTACTTCCCCGTCTGCGCCGTCCTTGGACTTCGCCACGCGCCACTCCCTGCGTTCACCTTCTCGGGACACCTCGACCGCTGCATCCATGGCCGCGAACAGAGAGCTATGGCCACGGAGCCCGCGTGTCGCGTCCTTGCCGGTGTGATGCACCAGCACCACCAATCCGCCGATGAGCGCCTGCAGGTGCTTCGCCGCTTCGAGAATCTCGCCCATGTCCTTGGAGCTGTTTTCGTCCGAGGTTGGCGCGGCCCGGTTCAGGGTGTCCAGAAACACCACCGCACCCTGGGGAACAACAGCCGCAAGGTCGTGCACGTCCCGCATGTCCGTCAACTTGAACGGCTGCAGGAGCATGTGCAGCGTCCTCGGCAGACTTCTCCCCCTGTAGGCCTCCCACGCTGCCACGCGCAGACGAAAACCCGCGTCGCCCTCCAGTGCGGCATAGACCACTGGGGCCGCTTCCGTGCGGCAGTTGAACCAGCGAGCCCCCTCCGAAATGGCTGCGGCCATGTCCAGAGCGAGGAACGATTTCCCCGAGGCGCTCGGACCATACAACCCGGCAAGTCCAGCCGCAGGCAGCACGCCACGGACGCGCCACGCCAGTGGCGGGAGAGCGGCTAGGTCAGAAGCGCTCAGCAGCTTGTAGCGTTGCGCGGGTGCCGTGGGGCCGGACAGAAGTGCCTCCACAGCATCCATACCGTCACGCTGCGCCAGGTCGTTGATGTCCGAGTTCTGCTGCCACCCTTCAGGCATCGCGACGTACTCAATGCGCAGCTCTTGTGCGAGCGCCTTCGCCTCGGACTCCTTACCAACATCCGGTACGACAACTAAGCGCGCAGACGGGTCAGATACGCGCAGCTCGGTCGCAACCGCCCGAATCCTGCCCCAGCCGAAGCACACCACCGCTGGACGACCTGTTGCCTTCCAAGCGGCCCAAGCTTGCCCGATGCCCTCGCACAGAAACACCATGGCACCAGGAACGAGGTCGCCAACGACGTGCCACCCTTCCAAGCTCGCGCCCGGAAGATTCAGCTTCCCCGGTCGCCCGGCAGCCTTCAGTCGAGCAGCCCCCTCTGGAGCGGCGATGAGCTGCAGGCTGGAGATGGAGCCATCCAGACGGCGAACAGGAACAACAAGCGCCCCCGACATACGCTCGCCAGCGATGACCAGCGGGTCACCGCTAGGGACGACACGCAGGCCATCGGGAACCCCCTGCTTCTGCTGGATGTAGGGGTGCTCTGCAACAGCGGGCTCACAGCGTTCCCACACCTCGGCGGGGCCAACCCCTTGCCGCCCCCGGTTTGGACGCTCCTGGGGCTTTCTGGGGGCAAGTGCGCGACTGGCCATCGGTCTTTGAGCATCCACTCGCCAGCCGTTCTGAGCGGCCGCTTTGAAAAGTGTTCCAGCCCCTACCCCTTTACCAGGTTTGAAGCTGCGCCAGGTGTCCCGTGCATCGCGCTCGTTGTAGTTCCCGGCCTGAGCGCTCCAGTCGTTGAACACGTCAAACTCCAGCCCGGCTGCGTGTGCGGCCATTCCCACCCTAACCCACTCGTCACGCGAAAGGTCAGCGGGGATGGCATACAAGGCGTCCCGGGCCTGCTCATTAACCATGGTCAGCATGAGACCTCCCGTTCATGGCCAGCGCTTGCGCCGTGTATTTGCCGTCCAACCGGTACAGGGCAATGGTGCGGTCTGCGCATGATTCGGTGGGGCTTGAAATTTCGATGGTCTCGATGGGCCAGCCCAAAGTGCGCAGGGTGAAGACGACCGCTCCGAGACGCCAGCTTTGCGTCCGGCTTTCAAAGTCCGGGTGGTCGAATACCTGACCGTCCATCAACATGCCCAAAGCCTTGTCGGCGAGCGTTCCACGCGTCGGCCATTGGGGCGCGAAAGGTGGCGGGTCCAAGAAGCTCAATTGCTCTGGCTGCGAAACGCTGTTCGGGAGCTTCTTCATGCTGCCTCCTCAACAAGGCGCAAAGCCTGCTGGACGCGCTGACGGCCCTGTGCAGTGAGTCGATACCGCCCAGGCTTGCACGCCTTCCCATCCCGGTCCGTGGCCTCGGCCCTCTGCATCTCGATGCCATCATGGCCGGCGACCTTCCGGCGCAACTCCAAGATGATTTGTGGTCCGTTTGATGCACCGGCAATACGGTCAACGTCCTCGCGGTAGACCCACCCACCCGCACTCACCAGTGCATCCAG
>JBBQKZ010000083.1:0-16434 GCA_038327405.1 Burkholderiales bacterium
AGTGCTGGATGCCGCGCGCATAGGTTTCACCGGCCACCACCGCAAAGCTGGCGGTGGCGAAGAAATCTTGCGTGACACTGCGCCACAGGTCCCACACCGGCTTGATGGTGGTGTGCTTTTCGCGCTCGATGAAGGGCTCCGGGTCCAGGCCCAGCAGCTCGCCGAGTGTGCGCAAAAACTTCGTGGTGCTGTGCAGGCCGATGGGGGCCTGCAGGTAAGGACGGTCCAGCGCTTCGCAGAGCATGCGGCCGAACTCGCGGTACATGCAGATGTTCACATCGGCCTCGACCAGGCGCGACACCTC
This sequence comes from Burkholderiales bacterium, assembly GCA_038327405.1. Lineage (GTDB taxonomy): Bacteria > Pseudomonadota > Gammaproteobacteria > Burkholderiales > Burkholderiaceae_C > Hydrogenophaga. Next base: position 305 of record JBBQKZ010000083.1, read on the forward strand.
CGAGAGGTGGCTGCCCAGCGGGAAGACCATGTTGATCTCGGCGCCGATGCCCTGCACCAGGCGGCGGATCTCGGCCAGGTCGCTCGGGCTGTTGAAGGTGCCGTAGCTCGGGCCGATGATGTTCACGCGTGGCTTCTCACCGGCGGGGCGCTCTGCAAACGGCTTGCGGGCCGGCACTTTTTTCATGCCGAACTCGCTCCAGAGCCAGAACATGGCGCGGTTGGCGCACTGCCACTGGTCTTCGTCGATGGTGCGCGGCAGAAAGCGCATGAGGTTGGTGCCCTCTGGCGTCACGCCGCCACCGATCATTTCGGCAATGGAGCCGGTGACCACCACCGCGGGCAGTTCGGGATCGAGCACCGCATGGGCGCGCTTCATCGAACCTTCGGTGCCTTCGCGACCCAGCTGCTCTTCGGCCAGGCCGGTCACCACGATCGGCAGCTCGTGCGGCGGCAGTGCGTCGGTGTAGTGCAGCACGCTGGTCACGGGGAGGTTTTCGCAGCCCACCGGGCCGTCAATGACCACCTGCAGGCCCTTGATGGCGGTGAACACATAGACGGCACCCCAGTAGCCGCCCGCGCGATCGTGGTCGAGTACCAACATCAGCCCATCTCCTCGGCTTTGCGCTTCTTCGCCTGCTTGTCCAGCTGGCGGCGCTGTTCCTTGCGGAAGTCCGGAAAGTCTTTTGGCACGTCTTCCCAGACACCGGCCTTGTCGCCGTTGCCCACGCTGCCGAAGAAATCCTTCATCTGGTCGAAGCGGTGCTGGTTGCCCATGGCGGCGTTGATCACCTGGATCAGCGAGCCCGCACCAGCCACACCCATCAGCGGGCGGGCAGAGATCAGATTGGTGTAGTAGAGCGACGGGATGCTGGCTTCCTTGGCCGCCTGCACCACCGGTGTGGTGCCGATGGCCAGCTGCGGCTTGTACTCGCGCATGGCATCCAGATCGTTTTCCAGCGAGGCGCGGAACTGCACCTGCACGCCCTTGGACTTGAGCCACGCAGCGTCGTGTGCATTCCACGGTGTGGCCGGGCAGGCCGAGCCCACGTAGCGCAGGTCGGCGCCACACTCCACCAACAGCCGACCCACCAACAACTCGGAGCCTTCGTAGCCGCTGAGCGTGATGCGCCCGTTGATCTTCTGTTGCGACAGCACGCCGCGGATGGCGGCCAGCGTGGCGTTGCGCGCCACGTCGATCTGCGCCTGAGCCACACCCGTGGCCTGGCCGATGGCGCCCAGCCAGTCGTGCGTGCCGTCCACACCCACCGGGGCCGAGCCCACGATGGCGCGTCCAGCGGCTTCGAACTCGCGGATGCTGGCGGTGTAGAACGGGTGGATGGCGGCCACGGCCACGCTGTCGAGCGCGGTGTACAGCTCACGCCATTCGCGGGTGGGGGCAACGGTGCCCACAGCCAGACCCATGGGCGCGATCATCTGCGCGATCAGCATCGGGTCGGCCGGGAACATTTCACCCAGCAGCGTGATGGTGGGCTTGTCGCTGCGCGCCTGGCGCGGTGCGGGCACCGGGCCGGCCATGATCTCGCTGCGGGCGTACTTCAGCATGGCGCCGGTGAGCACGTCCTTGGCTTCTGCGTGGGTAGGCACGCCGAAGCCGGGCACGTCGATGCCGATGATGCGCACGCCGTTGATGGCCTTGGGCAGGATCTGCAGCGGCACACCGCTGGCGGTGGGTACGCACAGGTTGATGATGACGATCGCATCCAGCTTCTCGGGGTCTGCCTGGGCGTGCACCGCTTCGCTGATGTCCTCGAACAGCTTGCCGGTCACCAGCGATTCGCTGTTGAAGGGCACATAACCCACGCTGCGGCGCGCGCCGTAGAAGTGGCTGGTGAAGGTCAGGCCGTAGACGCAGCAGGCCGAGCCGCTCAAGATGGTGGCGGTGCGGCGCATGCGCAGGCCTACGCGCAGAGAACCGAAGGCCGGGCACATGCTCTGGGGCTGGTCGTGCGGGCCGGCGTTTTCGCGCTTGGGGTAGTCGGCTGCGTACTGCGCCAGGATCTCGCTCTTGCCAGCCGACTTGGCCGCGGCCAGCAGCGTCTCGCCGCCGGCGTGGCAACCCATGCCATCGCCTTCGATGGCGGTGGTGGCCTTCGCGGGGATGATGGGGATGGTGGTGCCGCTCATGATTTCAGACCTCGTCGTAAACGACTTCCAGGGTGGGCTTGCTGGTGTCGGTCTTGCCGCACATGTCGAACTGGGTGGCTGGCTCCAGCACCACGTCGCGGCCCACGGCCGAGGCGGAGAACAGGCCGAGCAGTTCGTCCTGCGTCATGGGCTTGGGGCGCATGGGGGTGGAGTTGCCGACGTTTTCGGCGAGCTGGGCAAACATGGGGCCCCACACCGATTCGGGGCGGCCGATGATTTCGTAGCTTGCGCTCTTGCGGCGGATGTCGTCGTCGGCCGGAATCACCGAGAGCACCGGGATGCCGACCGCTTCGGCGAAGTTCATCGCCTCGCCGGTGCCGTCGTCGCGGTTGATCACCATGCCGGCCACGCCCACATTGCCGCCGAGCTTGCGGAAGTACTCCACCGCGCTGCAGACGTTGTTGGCCACGTAGAGCGACTGCAGGTCGTTCGAGGCCACCACGATGACCTTCTGGCACATGTCGCGGGCAATCGGCAGGCCGAAGCCGCCGCACACCACGTCGCCCAGGAAGTCGAGCAGCACGTAGTCGAAGCCCCACTCGTGGAAGCCGAGTTTTTCCAGCAGCTCGAAGCCGTGGATGATGCCGCGACCACCGCAGCCGCGACCGACCTCGGGGCCACCGAGTTCCATGGCGTAAACGCCATCGCGCTTGAAGCAGACGTCGCCGATGGCCACCGCTTCACCGGCGAGTTTTTTCTTCGACGAGGTTTCGATGATGGTGGGGCAGGCGCGGCCACCGAACAGCAGGCTGGTGGTGTCGCTCTTGGGATCGCAGCCGATCAGCAGCACCTTCTTGCCCTGCTGGGCCATCATGTACGAGAGGTTGGCCAGGGTGAAGCTCTTGCCGATGCCGCCCTTGCCGTAGATCGCAATGATCTGGGTTTCCTTCTTCACCTCGCCGGTGTGTACCGGTGCGGGTTCGATGGCAGCTTCGGCGCGCAGCTGCTCCATGAACTTCGCGGACTGCACTTGGGTCACGGGGATTGCGTTCATCAGTTTCTCCAGTCCAGGACCATCTTCAGACACTGCGGATCGCCGAAGGCGGCCGCGTAGGCATCGCTTGCGCGGGCCGGGGTTTCGGTGTGGGTGATCAGGCCGTCCAGGCACAGGCGCCCGGTCTGCACCAGCTGCGTCACGGCCACGAGATCGGCGCGTTTCCATTCAGCGGCGGCGCGGATCTGCGCTTCGCGCATGAAGGCCGGGGCGAAGGCAAACGAGATGTCGTTTTTGTAGAAGCCGGCGAGCACCACCTCGCCACCTTTGGCGAGGCGCGGAATCACCTTGTTCAGGATGTCGGAATCGCCGCTCACGTCGTAGATCGCGCGGTAGTCCTTGCGCGTGTCCTCGGTGGGGTCGATCACGCTGTATCCCTCGGCGCCCACGCGGCGCGCGGCTTGCGTTTCCCACACCACCGGGGCGGGGGCGCCGGCGGCCACCGTGAGGCGCGCGAGCAGGCGGCCCATGACGCCGTGGCCGATGATCAGTTCGGGTGGTGTGCCTGGCGCGCGGCTGCCGCCGAAAGTGACCGAGTGGTAGGCGGTGGCGGCCAGGGCCAGCAGCACCATCTGCGCGCCCAGGTCGTTGTTCAGCTTGACCACGCGGTCGTGCGAGACCACCAGGCGCGAGCCGGCACCGCCGAAGAGGTTGTGCACCCCCTCGAAGCTGTAGGAGCCGGGCACGAAGACCTGGTCACCCACCTGAATGCTGTTGTGGCCGTGACCACAGTCACCTTGCGTGCGGACCACGCGGCCCACCGTTTCGTAGCCGGGGACCAGTGGATAGCCCATGCCGGGGAAGGGCGGCATGCTGCCGTCCCAGAGCAGACGTTCGGTGCCGGTGCTGATGCCGCTGTACTCGACCTCGACCTCCAGGTCACCGTCGATGAGGCCGCGAAGTTCCAGCGTTCGCACCGACAGGTTGCACGGGCTTTGGAAAACGATGGCTTGGGCTTGCATGATGTGTATTAAAGAGTTGACAGCTAAAAGTGTCAAGACAAAGTGACACTGGTTTGGGTTGTCGCGGGTAAACCCCTAGCGCCGTCGCGGGATTTGCGGCCCACCAGCAGCTGCGCATGCAGTGGCATGGGGTTGGGCACGCGCTCGATGTGGGTGAAGCCGGCGTCTGTCATGAGGGCGGTGAGTTCGGCCGGCGTGCGCAGCCGGCCCGAGCCCATGGCCATCAGATAGAAGTGGAAGTACGGGTCGCTGGGCTCGGGTGCACCGCCGGCCTGCGCCATGGGTTCGGCCAGCAGCAGCGTGCCGCCCAGCGGCAGTGCGTCAAAGATGGCGCGCAGCACGACTCTCACGTCGCCATCCGGGTGGTCGTGGGCCACGCGCACCAGCGTCACCAGATCGGCGCCGCGCGGCAGCGCGTCTTTGGTGAAGCTGCCGCCATGGGTGCTGATGCGGTCGCCCAGGCCCTGGCGATGCACATTCCCGGCGGCCAGTGCGGCCACGGGAGGCAGGTCGAACAGTTTGAGCTGCAGGTGGGTGTGGCGCTGCGCCAGGGCGCTCACCCAGCCGCCCATGCCGCCGCCCACGTCGAGCACCACGCGGTGTTCGGCAAACGGGTAAGAGGCCAGCAGTTCTTCGATGACGAAGCGCTGCGAGGTGGACATCAGGGATGAATAGCGGGCGAACTGGTCCACCGGTGCCGGCGCTTGCGGGTTGCCTGCCGGGTCTTCGGTGTAGGGCCAGTACGCATGCATGCGCGCTGCGTTCGGGTCGCGCAGCAGGGCCAGCGGATCGCGCATGTCTTCATAGAGCACGGCGTTGTGTTCGATCATGTCCCGGATGCCGGTGTGGGCGGCCACCGGTGCGCCCATGGACCCAAGGCCGTAGCGCCCCGAGCCGCGCTGCTCCAGCAGGTGCAGGGCCACGGCCGAGTCGAGCAGGCGCGCGAGCTGGGCGGTGGGCACCCTGCACAGCGTGGCCAGCTCGTCGGCGGTGCGCGGGGCTTGCAGCAGGTGTTCAAACAGCTTGAGGCGCACGCAGGCCAGCAGCACCTGCGAGTGCACAAAGCCGGCCATGAGATCGAACAGTTGCGCCGAGCGGCGACGCACCAGCCAGCGGGTGAGCACGCTGCGGCTGGCCCAGCGGTTGAGCGCGGGGCTGGTCATCCACTGGTCGATGCGGCTGGCCAGGCGGTCGCGCCACGAGGGCGGTGGTCCGTCCAACATCGGCTTGAGGGCGTCCAGGGCAGCCATGGTGTTTGCCTTCAGGCGGCCAGGCGCACGGCCGGGTGGTCGGCGGTGCGCTGGAGTTCGATGCGGTCGCAGGTGCTTTGCGGGATCAACCGGCGCGACTCGTGCAGCACCAGCTGGCGCATGGCGCTGCGGCTCTGGCAGGCGGGCACCGAGTCGATGGCGGCCTGCATGAGCCCGTGGTAGTGGTCGATCGCACCGACCAGGCCGAGCGCTGCGGCCGCACTCGGCCGGCCGTGCTGCGCGTCTTGTCCGGCCGGTTTGCCCAGCTCGTCGGCCTGCATCAACACGTCGCGGATGTCGTCGGCGATCTGGTAGGCCTCGCCCAGGCATTCGCCCAGTGCCCGCCAGGCTTGAGGATCTGCCCCGGCCGCCTGCGCGCCCGCGCAGGTGGAGGCGACAAACAGCGCGCCGGTCTTGGCGCGCTGGTACTGGCTGAGATCCACCCGGTTTTCGCACTCCCAGGCCTGGCCTGCGACGATGCCGTCGGGTGCGCCGGTGCCGATGCACACGGTCTCGATCAAGCCAGCCAACCGGTTCGGGTGCAGCCTGCCCGCGCGGGCCAGGATCTGGTAGGCCATGACGATCAGCGCATCACCCGTGAGCAGGGCCAACGGCTCGCCGTACAGCTTGTGCACCGTGGGCTGGCCGCGGCGGGTGTCGGCGTCGTCGAAGCAGGGCATGTCGTCGTGCACGAGAGAGGCGCAGTGCAGCAGCTCGATGGCCATGGCGGCGGCGTTGGTCAGCTCAGGTGCGTCTTCGCCGCAGGCCGCGGCCACTGCCAGGCAGAGTTGGGGGCGGATGCGCGCGCCACCAGGGAACACCGCGTGGCGCATGGCGGCCATCAAACGGGGCGGGGCGCTGGGGCTGCTGGCCCGGGTCAGCTCGTGATCCAGCGCGGCTTGTATGCGAGTCATCATGTCCATGAAAGCCCCTTGACCGTGGTCGGGATGTCATCAATGCGTGACATCACTAGGTGTCAATCTAACATGACAGTTGAGATTGTCAAAGCGTCTTTTCTTGTGCAGCGCACACAAGTGACGCGCCTTGCGAAGGTGTTTCTTCGCCACTGCAAAAGGCCCGAAGTTCATACGTGCCATGGGTTTTTCCGGTTTGTTGCCCAAAACATCTGGTGCTATAAGTGTCAAAGCAAGTTGACATACGATTTTTGAGACACACCGGTGAAACCCCCGACGTTCCGCACGAAAGTGCTCCCATGACCGCCACACTGGTCCTGACCCAGGTGAGCTGCCTTCGTGGCGGGCGCAGCCTGTTCAGCGGCCTGAACCTGCAGTTGCCCGGCGGCCAGTTGCTGCGGGTGGCCGGGGCCAACGGCGCCGGCAAGACCAGCCTGCTGCGCCTGATCTGCGGCCTGCTCAGCCCCACCGACGGCCAGGTGCTCTGGCGGGGCCAGCCGCTGGCAGCGCAGCGCGAACAGTGGGGACGCGACCTGGTGTACCTGGGCCACGCCGCCGCGCTCAAGGACGACCTCTCCCCGCTGGACAACCTGCTCACCGCCTGCACCCTGGGCGGTCAGGTGGCAGACCGCACGGCGGCGTTGATGGCCCTTGGAGACGCAGGCCTGCGCGGCTTCGAGCGCACACCCGCGCGCCGCCTCTCGCAAGGCCAGCGCCGCCGCTGTGGACTCGCCCGCCTGGTGCTCGCGCGCACGTCACCGCTGTGGGTGCTCGACGAGCCTTTCAACGCGCTCGACACCGCCGCCACCGCGTGGCTTGAAGGCCTGATTCGGGCCCAGTTGCTGCGCGGCGGCTCGGTGGTACTCACCAGCCACCAGGGCGTGGCGCTGGACGACACACCGCATCAGGTGCTCAGCCTGTGAACACGAGTGTGGCCGCCCATGCACCCGACTCCGCCGCGCCGCAAGGCTGGCTGGAGGGCATTCGCTGCATCTTCCAGCGCGACCTGCGCATTGCCCTGCGCCGGCGCACCGATTCGCTGGCCGCGGTGGTGTTTTTCGTGATGGTGGTGAGCCTGTTTCCTCTGGGTGTGGGGCCTGAGCCGGCGCTGCTGCGCACCATGGCGCCGGGCGTGGTGTGGGTGGCCGCCCTGCTGGCCTGCACGCTGCCGCTGGCGCGCTTGTTTGCCGACGATTTGCAGGACGGCACGCTCGAACAGCTGCTGCTCTCGGCGCACCCGCTGCCCTTGCTGGTGCTGGGCAAGATCGCCGCGCACTGGTGCGGCTCGGTGCTGCTGCTGGTGCTGGTCTCGCCGCTGCTCGCATTGCAGTTCGACCTGTCCGCTTCGGCCACCGGTGTGCTGTTCCTCACCTTGCTGATCGGCTCGCCGGTGCTCAGCCTGGTGGGCGCGATCGGCGCAGCGCTCACGCTGGGCCTGCGCGGTGGCGGGGTGCTGATGTCGCTGCTCACGCTGCCGCTGGTGATCCCGGTGCTGATCTTTGGCGCTGGCGCGGTGGAAGCGCACAACGCCGGCCTGGGTGTGGGCGGCCATTTTTCGCTGCTCGGCGCCTTGCTGCTGCTGAGCCTGTTTGCCGCGCCGCTGGTCACCAGCGCCGCCTTGCGCATCTCGATGGAGTGACCGATGGGTTCGATCAACTGGTTTCACTACGCCGCACCGCAGCGTTTCTACCCGCTGGCCGGCAAGCTGGTGCCGTGGTTCGGTGCGCTGGCTGTGGTGCTCACTGCCATCGGCCTGTACATCGGTCTGTGGGTGGCGCCCACCGATGCGCAGCAAGGTGAGGCGTACCGCATCATCTTCGTGCACGTGCCCACGGCCTGGATGTCGATGGTGGTGTACCTGGCCATGGCCACCTGGGCGGCCATCGGACTGGTGTTCAACTCGCGCCTCTCATCGATGATGGCCACCGCACTGGCGCCCACCGGCGCGCTCATGACCTTCCTCGCGCTGTGGACCGGTGCACTCTGGGGCAAGCCCACCTGGGGCGCCTGGTGGGTGTGGGACGCGCGGCTCACTTCTGAGCTGGTGCTGCTCTTTCTCTACATCGGCTTCATGGCGCTTCACAGCGCCATCGACGACCCGCGCCGCGCCGACCGTGCCGCCGGCTTGCTGGCCATCGTGGGCGTGGTCAACCTGCCCATCATCTATTTCTCGGTGCAGTGGTGGAACACGCTGCACCAGGGAGCCTCGGTCAGCCTCACCAAGGCGCCCAGCATGGCCACGCCCATGCTGATGGGCATGCTGGTGATGGCGCTGGCCTGCTGGATGTACTGCATCGCCGTGGCGCTGGCCCGGGTGCGCGTGATCATGCTGGAGCGCGAACGCCACGCGCCCTGGGCGCGGCAGGCACTGGAGGGCCTCACATGAACAGCCTCGGTGAACTCGTGGCCATGGGCGGCTATGGCCTGTATGTGTGGGGGTCGCTGGGCATGTGCGCGGCGGTGGTCGTGGCCGAGCTGATGGTGATCCGCCTGCGCCGCCGCCTGCTCGCGCAGGAGGTCGGCGACGAGCGCGCCACCGAGGAGACCACGGCATGAAGCCGCGCAACCGCCGGTTTGTGGCGCTGGCCGTGGGGCTGCTGACGCTGGGTGCGGCCACCGCACTGGTGCTCAACGCCTTCAACAGCAACCTCGTGTTTTTCTTCAGCCCCACGCAGGTGATGGCCAACGAGGCGCCGCGCGAGCGCAATTTTCGCGTGGGTGGCCTGGTGCAGGAGGGCAGCGTGGTGCGCGAACCCCAGGGCCTGACCATCCGTTTCCTGGTGACCGACACGGCCAAGAGCATTCCCGTCACCTACACCGGCCTGCTGCCCGACCTGTTCCAGGAAGGCAAGGGCGTGGTCGCCCAGGGCAAGCTGGGGGCCGACGGTGTGTTCCGCGCCGACCAGGTGCTGGCCAAACACGACGAGAACTACATGGCACCCGAAGCGGCCGACGCGCTGGCCAAGGCCCGCGCCGGGCAGACCTCGCTGGTGTTGCCTGAAGGAGCGAAACCATGATTCCCGAACTCGGTCATTTCGCCGCCGTGCTGGCGCTGGTGATGGCGCTGGTGCAGAGCGTGTTTCCGCTGGTGGGCGCGCACCAGGGCCGCCGCCACTGGATGGCGCTCGCACGGCCGGCCGCGTTCGCCCAGTTCGTGCTGCTGGTGGTCTCGTTCGCCTGCCTCATGCACGCCTTCGTCACCAGCGACTTCTCGGTGCTGCTCGCCGCGCAGAACTCGCACACCAGCTCACCGCTGATCTACCGCATCACCGCTGTGTGGGGCAACCACGAAGGCTCCATCCTGCTGTGGAGCCTGATCCTGACGGGCTGGACGCTGGCGGTGGCCGTGTTCTCTGACCAGCTCGACGAGCCCATGCGCGCCCGCGTGCTCGGTGTCATGGGCCTCATCAGCGTGGGCTTTCTGCTGTTCACGCTGCTCACCTCCAACCCGTTTGAGCGCCTGTACCCGGTGCCGCTCGATGGCAAAGACCTCAACCCTTTGTTGCAGGACATCGGCATGGCGATCCATCCGCCCATGCTCTACATGGGCTACGTGGGATTCGTGGTGGCCTTTGCGTTCGCGGTGTCGGCACTGCTCGCCGGCCGGGTGGACGCGGCCTGGGCGCACTGGTCTCGCCCCTGGACCACCCTGGCCTGGTGCTTCCTCACCGTGGGTATTGCGCTGGGCAGCTTCTGGGCCTACTACGAACTCGGCTGGGGCGGCTGGTGGTTCTGGGACCCGGTGGAGAACGCGTCCTTCATGCCCTGGCTGGTGGGCACGGCGCTGATCCATTCGCTCTCGGTCACCGAGAAGCGCGGCGGCTTCAAGCTGTGGACGGCGCTGCTGGCGATCCTGGTGTTTTCGCTCTCGCTGCTGGGCACATTCATCGTGCGCTCGGGCGTGTTGAGTTCGGTGCATGCGTTTGCCACCGACCCCGAACGCGGCCTGTTCATCCTGGTGTTTTTCACCATCGTGGTGGGCGGCTCGCTCACGCTGTTTGCCTGGCGCGGCCCCAAGGTGGGTGGTGGCGGCGCGTTCGAGGTGCTCTCGCGCGAAAGCCTGCTGCTGGCCAACAACGTGTTGCTGGTGGTGGCCGCGGCCGCGGTGCTGCTGGGCACACTCTACCCCTTGCTCATCGACGCGCTCGGCATGGGCAAGCTGTCGGTCGGCCCGCCGTACTTCAACGCGGTGTTCGTGCCGCTCATTGCCCCGGCCCTGTTCCTCATGGGAGTGGGGCCGCTTGCGCGCTGGCGGCAGGCCTCGCTGGGCGACCTGGCGCACCAGTTGCGCTGGGCTGCGGGTGTGAGCGTGGCCAGTGCGGTGATCGCGCCGCTGGTGCTGCAGCGCTGGACACCGCTCACCGGCCTGGGCCTGCTGCTCGCGACCTGGGTGGCCAGCACGGCGGTGCTCAACCTGGTGCAGCGCTTGCGAGCCCATCCTTCTTCGGCCTGGGTCGCGTTTCGTGCGCAGCCGGGCAGCTACTTCGGCATGCTGCTGGCGCACTTCGGCGTGGCGGTGTTCATCGCCGGGGTCACCGTGGTCAGCAGTTTCCAGACCGAAAACGACGTGCGCATGGAGGTGGGCCAGACCGCCGACGTGGGCGGCCACAGCATCCGCCTCGACAGCATGGACCTGGTGCAAGGGCCCAACTACACCTCGGCCCGCGCCACGCTCACGGTGAGCCAGGACGGTGAGTTGGTCGCGGTGCTGCATCCCGAGCGGCGCATCTACACGGTGAGCCGCACGGCCATGACCGAAGTGGCCATCGACCGCAGTGTGATGCGTGACGTGTACGTGGCGCTGGGCGAGCCGGTGAGCGAGACCGCGTGGAGCGTGCGCCTGCACCACAAGCCCATGGTCAACTGGATCTGGGGCGGTTGTTTGCTGATGGCGCTGGGTGGGCTCATGGCCGTGATGGACCGGCGTTACCGCGTGCGCAAGACCGCATCGGTGGCGCCTGCTGCGCCCGCTGCGGGCGGCGGCGCCACTGCCAGGCCGGTGATGACCGCGCGGAGCGTGCGCCCATGAAGCGTTACCTGTGGCCGCTGGTCATCTTTGTGGTGATGCTCGGTTTTCTGGGCATGGGGCTGCAGCTCAACCCGCGCGACGTGCCGTCGCCCCTGATCAACAAGCCGGTGCCGTCTTTTCGCTTGCCAACACTCGCTGCGCCCGACACGGTGGTGGCGCCGCAAGATCTGCGCGGTCAGGTGTGGCTGCTCAACGTGTGGGCCTCGTGGTGCGTGGCCTGCCAGCAGGAACACCCGGTGCTCATGGATCTGGCGAGAAGCAGCGCTGTGCCCTTGATCGGGCTGAACTACAAGGACCAGCGCCACCTCGCGTTGACCTGGCTCGGCAAACACGGCAACCCCTACAAAACCACGCTGTTCGACATGGACGGACGCGTCGGACTGGACTTCGGTGTGTACGGCGTGCCCGAGACCTATGTGATCGACAAACAAGGCGTGATCCGCCTCAAGTTCACCGGGCCGGTCACGCCCGAGGCGGTGCGCGACACGCTGCTGCCGATGATGAAGCAACTCGGTGCCTGAGCCCATGCGTTTTTTTCTGTTGACTCTGTTGTTGGGCTGGGCCTTGGGGCCGGTGGGCGTGGCCGCGCAGGTACCCGCCGATTCAAAGGCTGCGCCCCTGTCGGCCGACCCGGCGCTGGAGGTGCGCGTGCTCAAGATCGCCGAAGAATTGCGCTGCCTGGTGTGTCAGAACGAAACCATTGCCGCATCGCAGGCCGATCTGGCCAAGGACCTGCGCCAGCAGATCCGCGAGCAGCTCACACAAGGCCGCACGCAGCCCGAAATTCTCGATTTCATGGCGCAGCGCTATGGTGACTTCGTGCTCTACCGTCCGCCGCTCCAACTCAGCACCGTGCTGCTGTGGGCCGGGCCATTCGTGTTGTTGCTGGTGGCGGCCGTGGTGTTGCTGATGAACATCCGACGGCGCGACCCCTTGACCGAGGCCACGCCGCTGAGCCCGGCAGAACTGCAGCGCGCGCAGCGCCTGCTCGACGATGCCGGAGGCGCTCCATGACAGTGTTCTATGCCCTCGCGCTGGCGCTGCTCGCGCTGGCTTTGTGGCCCTTGTTGTCGGTGCTCTGGCGCACACGTTCGGGTGCTGTGCCTGCCATGCCGCAGCAAGCCAACCTCGCGCTGTTGCGCGCACAGCGCGCCCAGCTCGATGCGGAGTTTTCCGAGGGCAAGCTCACACCCGCAGAGTTGGAGCAGGCGCGTGCCGAGCTGGCCCGCCGCGTGATCGACGAGTCGGCGCCGCTGGACCAGCGCGTGCGCGCAACCCACCGCAACGCCACGGCCACCGGCTTGCTGGTGGCCGTGCCCGCGCTGGCTATCGGCCTCTACGTCTGGCTGGGTGAGCCCGACGCGGTGCGCTTCGAGGCCGAGCTTGCCCGGCAGGAGGGCGCCTCCGACGGCGACGTCGACACCATGGTCCGCCAGATGGCCCAGCAACTCCAGAGCCGTCCACCGGGGCAGGCGGCCGACGCACCCGCCTGGGCCATGCTGGCGCGCGCACACGCCAGCCGCCAACGATTTGCCGACGCCGATCAGGCCTACCAGCGCGCCATCGAACTCACCCCCGACAACCCCGACCTGCTCGCCGACCGGGCCGACTTGCTCTCGCTGCTGCAAGGGCAGAGCGCCAGCGGTGAGCCCATGCGCCTGGTCAACCGCGCGTTGGAAATCGACCCCGGCCACCCCAAGGCGCTCGCGCTGGCGGGCAGCGCGGCTTACGGCCGGCAGGACTTCCTGGCGGCCCAGGCGTTCTGGCAACGTGCCCGCGAGCGCGCCGCGCCGGGCAGCCCGTTTGACCAGGGCCTGCAGAGCAGCCTGGAAGCTGCGCGCGCGGGCATCGCGTCGCAACCCGGTGGCGCGGCGCGTCTGGCCGCCGCGCCTGCCGACCCCGCACCGGCCGCCACCAACCACCCCGGCGTGCGTGGACAGATCACCATCGCTCCCGAGCTGCAAGGCCAGCTGAAGGCTGGCGACACCTTGTTCGTGTTCGCGCGACCGGTGCAGGGGCCGCGCATGCCGCTGGCCGTGTTGCGCGTGGCGGCAACGTCCGGCCCAGTCCCGTTTGCGCTCGACGACAGCCAGGCCATGGCGCCGGAGCTTCGCCTGTCGATGCACGAACAGGTGGTGGTGGAAGCGCGTATCAGCCGCACCGGGCAGGCCATGCCGCAAAGCGGCGACCTGCAGGGCACCAGCGGCCCGGTGCCGAACAACAGCGCCCAACTGCAGATCCGCATCGACAGCGTCGTGCCCTGACGCCGACGTTCAGGGGCGTGCGTCGAACTGTTTGAAGATCAGCCGCGCCACGGTGTCGGGCTGCTCCTCGTGCGCGAGGTGCCCCAGGCCATCGAGCTGGATGTACTGCGCGTTCAGCGCGGGTGAGAGCCGGGCCATGGCGCGTGTGGCCTGCTCGGGCGGCACCGTGCGATCTCGCTCACCCACCACCAGGTCCAGCGGCACGGCCAGACGGGGCAGGTCGCGCCAGAGCGAATCGAGGTCCCAGTTGGCCATCATGCCCAGCGCGCCGGCGGCGTGGGCAGGGCTGCGCACCAGCCGCTGGTAGAGCGCGGTGCCGGCCGAATCCAGCGTGGAACCTGTGCTGTCGAGCAGGCGCTGCAGCACCGCCGGCTCTTTGGCGTGCCAGGCGAACAGGCGCGGCACAAATGGCGTGGAGGCCATGAGCTTGGCCACGGGCGAAAACAGCTGACCGGCCAGGCCGCCCAGCGGCATGAGCGCGGCGTTGAGCCCCAGCACCGAGCGCGGTGTGGCCAGTCCATCCAGACACATGCGCACTGCCACGGCCGCACCGGCCGAGTGGCCCACCAGCATGGCCGGGCTGACGGCGAGCGTCTGCAGCAGACCATGCACCGCGCGCGCCATGCCCGGCAGCGAGAGCTGCGGTGAACCCACGCCGCCGGGCGGCATGCCGGTGAAGGCGTGGCCAGGGAGGTCCATGGCCACCACGTCGAAGCGCTGCGCGAGCAGCGGTGCCAGGACGCGCCACGAATGGGTGGAGGCACCAGTGCCGTGCAGCAGCACCAGACACGGCGCACCTTCGGGGCCCGCGAACCGCTGCACATGCCACTGCAGCCCGGAGGCCCACACGAAGCTGCTCAGCTCATGGTGTGGCCAGTGCGGGCCGTCGCGTTGCCAGTCGAGCCCTTGCGTCATGGGGTGGGGGTCAGCGTGCGCCGGGCACACTCGCCAGCCGCACCGCTTGCGACAAGCCGGTGGCGCCTGCGTGCGGCAGCGGCACGCAGGTGGCGCCCATGCGCTCGGCCATCTGGCGCGAAGCCTCGCCCGGTTGCGCCGAGGTGTCGATGAGCAGCGCCGCGAAGCCGGCGAGGCGAAATGCGTCGGCGGCTTGCAAGGCGTCTTCGGTGGCCTGGGCCCGGCCATGGCGGCCGTCGCGCGCCACGTTGGCCCGGCCGTCGGTGAGCATCACCACCACCGGTGTCTCGCCCGCGCGCCCGATCTGTTGGGCGAGTTCGCGCGCCGCCTCAATGCCGGCAGCCAGTGGCGTGCCGCCACCGCCGGGCAGGGCGGCCAGGCTGCGCTTGGCGCGCGCCAGCGAACGCGTGGGCGGCAGCAGCAGTTCGCAGCCGTCGCCGCGAAACGCCAGCACCGCCACCTTGTCGCGCCGCACATAACACTCGGCCAGCAGCAGCTCTACCGCGCCCTTGGCCTCGGCCAGGCGGTGCAGCGCGGCCGAACCCGAAGCGTCCACCACGAAGAGCGTGGTGGTGGGGCGGCGCTGACGAAACCGCACCACGTGAAAGTCTTCGCGCCGCACCTGGATGCGTTTTGGGCCATCTGTTTTTTGTTGGCGCAGGCGCTGCCAGGGCGCGGCCGCGCGCAGGGTTTCCAGGATGTGCAGCCGCGCACCCGAGCGGGGCTCGGCGCGCCGCGTGCCCACCGGCCGCCCGCGGTTCTGGTTTTTCATGAGCTCGCCCGAGCGGCCGGCGGCTGCGGCGCGCGCCTGCCGGGCCTGACCCATCTGCAGGGCGGCCAGCAGGCCTGGAGGAATGGCGGCGCGCACCGCCTCAACCATGCGGTCGTCCAGCGCGCCGGGGGCTTCTTCATCCTCAGCGTTGTTGATTTCGTCCTGTGGCGCATCAGGCGGTGGTGGGTCCGTCGTGTCGTCTTCGTCGGGCGTGTGTTCTTGTGTCTCGGCCGGTGGTGGCGTGCCGTCGGTTTCCTCGGTCGGGGGCGCGGGCATTCGTGTGGCGCGCGGCGCGAGCACCAGCCGCGCCGCCAGCGAGGCGTGCACCTCTTCGGCCTCGTCCATGCCCGACAACGCCGCGGCAGCGCGCGCCACGCGCACCGCCAGCAGCGGCGCGCGCATGGAATTCACGCCCCACACCAGCGAGGCAGCGCACAGCGCCTGCACCACGCTGTCGGGCACGATCACCTGCGCCAGCCGCGCGCGGGCCTCGGTGATCTCGGTGCGTGTCCAGTCCACCGGTGCATCGTCGTCGGACTCGGCGGCTTGCAGCGGCAGGTGAAAGGCCACGCGGTCGAGCAGCGTGGCGGGCATCTGTTCTTCTTCGCCATCGCCTTCGTCCAGCGCCACAAGCGCCACGCGGGCGGGGCGGCGTTGGGTGAGGCCGTCGCGTTCCAGTGCCACCACCTGGGTGTCGAGCACGGCGGCGAGTTGTGAGGCCACGCCGGCGCCCACGCGCTCGGCCATGGCCAGCAGCAGCACACCGCCGTCGCAGCGGGCGAGCAAACCCTGCTGCGCCACAGGGCACCCGGCGTGCAGGGTGGCGGCGAGGTCGAGCCCGCCGAGCAGGGCGGCATCGGTC
>JBBQKZ010000084.1:0-16313 GCA_038327405.1 Burkholderiales bacterium
GCCGAGATCCAGGCCGAGCTGGACAACAACGTGCAGGGCATCCTGGGCTACGTGGTGCGCTGGATCGACCAGGGCGTGGGCTGCTCCAAGGTGCCCGACATCCACAACGTGGGCCTGATGGAAGACCGCGCCACGCTGCGCATCAGCAGCCAGCACATCGCCAACTGGCTGCTCCACGGCGTGGTGACCGAAGCGCTGGTGACCCAGACCTTCGAGCGCATGGCCGCCGTGGTGGACGGCCAGAACGCCGGCGACGAGCTCTACCAGAAGATGGCCGGTAACTTCAAGACCAGCATGGCCTACCAGGCGGCGCTGGACCTGGTGTTCAAGGGCAAGGAACAGCCGAGTGGGTACACCGAGCCGCTGCTGCATGCGTGGCGGTTGAAGGTGAAGGCCGCCGCCTGATCCCTGCTCCAGCTCCCTCTCCCTCTGGGAGAGGGTTGGGGTGAGGGCTCTCGGCGAGCCAACCTTTCAAAACGGCGCCTTCGGGTGCCGTTTTTCGTGGCGGCGCGCACAGACAATCCACCCATGAAACTCCAATACCTGCTCTTCGACACCAGCGACGACGGCGAAGGCACCGGCACCTGGGACGCCATGGCCAGCGTGCGCGCTGAGCAGTTGCCCGAGGTGATGAACGAGGTGCAGGCCGTGCTGGCCTGGGCCGAACGACACAGCCCCGGCCCGCGCGGGCCGCTGGACGACGGCGGTACCTGGGACGCCGACCAGCTGGTGCAGGCCGATGGCGACTGGACCACCGTGACGCTCACGCTCACCGGGCCGTGGGCCTGGGGTGATGCGCTGGTGGCTCACTTCACGGACTGAAGCGCCGGACCCGCACTGGCCGCATCCACCGCCGCCTGCGCCTTCTCAAGCCGCTCGCGCAGCTCCGGGTGCGTCGTGCCCATCAGCAGGTTCAAGGCCGACGGCGTGGTGCCATGGATCTTGGCGAGCACGCTCACCATGGCTTGCGGGTTGCGGCCCACCGCGCGCAGCAGTTCGATGGCGCGCACGTCGGCGGCGTGCTCTTGCGCGTGCAGTTGCTGCTGAGCCTGGCGGGCCAGGGGCGAGCGGGGGTTGAACATCTCCAGCGCCATGCGGTCACGCGCGTCTTCAAAGCGCATGGCGGGTTGCTTCAGACGTTGCAGGTTGGCGCAGGCCTCCACCAGAGAGTCGCGGCCTTCGATGTGCGCGAGTTCGTGGGCCATCACCGCGGCCAGTTCGTCGTCCGAGAGGTCTTCTTTCGCGCTCCACATCGCGCTGGTGAGGATGACCATGCCGTGGTCCGCGGCGTAGGCGTTGAGGTCTTTGTCTTCATAGGCGAGCAGGTGCACGGCCGGACCTTCACGCATCCGGTGTGAGGCGGCCACGAGGCTGGCCAACATGGTGTGCAGCCGCTTTGGCGCGGCCACCACCTCAAAGCGCTCCATCAGCTCGGTGATCTGGATTTCGTCGAGCACGCGCAGCTCGTGGGCGCGGGCGGGTTCGTTCACACAGGCACCTTGGGCCAGCGCTGTGGCGCTACCCAGCAGCCCCGCCAAGGCGAGGCCTGTGATCTGAAAAAAACGAACCATACTGTTCATACCGTTTCCTCAGTGCGGTTGTACTCCTGTTGGAGCCATCCGACCAGCCCCGCGCACCACGCAGGGCCTCCACCTTGGTGCGCCCAGGCGCTGTCGTGGCGCACCGGCCTGCCTCCATCAACATCGTTGGCATGCTTTCGAATTACTTCAAGGCCTGGACGGCACCGGTTCAGGCTGGCACGGATGCTGCATAAGTCTGGACACACGTATCCGTGGATCCAATGATCCGAATCCGCAGTCCCATTCACCCGACGCCACTGGCCGCCATCGATGAGAACCTCCGCCCTCGCCGACTTCGATCCCTCGCTGGTGGCCGCGCACGACGAGGCGTACACGCACATCCTGGGCGCGTTGCGGCTGGGCCGGTATGTGGCCGGCGAGCGCTTGATCGCCGAGACGATCGCTTCCGAGATCGGTACCAGCCGCATGCCGGTGCGCGAAGCGCTGCGCCGTCTGGCGGCCGAAGGCCTGGTGACCGTGCGCGCCAACCGGGGCGTGACGGTCAATGCGCCCAACGTCAAGGACATGCGCGAAGTGTTCGAGATGCGCGCGGTGCTCGAAGGGCTGGCTGTGCGTCTGGCCGTGCCCAACCTGACCGCGGCCGACATCCGCCAGCTGGAACAGTTGCTCGAAGCCATGGAACCACGGTCCGAACTGCAGGCCGACTGGACCACCGCGCACCGCCACTTTCATGAAATGCTGTGTGCCAAGAGCGATTGCCCGCGCCTGCTGCGCCAGATCTCCGCGCTGCACTCGGTGGTGGAGCCGCACATGCGCATGTGGGCCTCGATGGAAGACCGCCAGGTGGGCACGCGCGAACACCACGAGACACTGCTCGACGCGATCCGCGCGGGCGATGCCAACGCCTGTGAACAAGCCATGCGCGAGCACGTTCTCGCCACCGTGCCCGACCTCATGAGGCACATGCCATCGGTGCACGGCCCCTGAAGGTTCTCTGATCCCCTGTCCCCCACGCTGAAGCTGCGACCAGGTCGCGGCCAGGCAACCTGTTGTCTTTCGTTGTTCATTCACCCACCAGGAGTACTGCCATGTCCTTGATCCGCCGCCAGTTCCTCACCCGCGCCGCCGTTGCCGGCAGCGTGCTCGGTGCCCCCGTCATTGCCAATGCACAGTCGGCCAAATTCAACTGGAAGATGACCAGCGCCTACGGCAAGGGCTCGCCCTTCTACATGGACGGCCCGGGCAGCGCCACCGACCTGGCCAAGCGCATCCGCGAGATGTCGGATGGCCGACTGAACATCCAGGTGTTCGGCGCGGGCGAACTCATTCCGGCCTTCGAAGGTTTTGACGCGGTGCGCGCCGGCACGGTGGAGATGAACCACGCCAACGCCTACTTCTGGACCGGCAAGACCGCCGCCGCGCAGTACTTCACCGCCGTGCCCTTCGGCATGAACTTCCAGGGCATGAACGGCTGGCTGTACGACGGCGGCGGCATCGACCTCTGGAACGAGGTTTACGCACCCTTCGGCATGGTGGCCATGCCCTGCGGCAACACCGGCGTGCAGATGACGGGCTGGTTCAAGAAAGAGATCAAGAGCGTGGCCGACCTGAAGGGCCTGAAGATGCGCATTCCCGGCTTGGCGGGCAAGGTCTACGCCAACTTGGGTGTGGACGTGAAGGTGCTGCCGGGCGGCGAGATCTTCCCCGCGCTGGAGCGCGGCGTGATCGACGCGGCCGAGTTCGTCGGCCCGTTCCAGGACCGCCGCCTGGGCCTGCAGAAAGCAGCCAAGTTTTACTACACCACTGGCTGGCACGAGCCAGCAACGGTGTCCGAACTGCTCATCAACAAGGCTGCCTGGGACAAGCTGCCCAAGGACCTGCAGGCCATCGTGAGCAACGCCTCGGCCGCCTGCAATGTGATCAGCGAAGGCTGGTGCCAGAAGGCCAACTCCGAAGCCATGGAAGACCTGATCAAGAACCAGGGTGTGATTGCCAGGCCGCTGCCCGACGACGTGATCAAGGCCCTGCGCACCGAGACCGAAAAGGTGCTGGCCGAGGCTGTGGCCAAAGACCCGATGACGAAGAAGGTGCACGACTCGTACATGGCCTTCAAGGCCAAGTACGACCGCTGGAGCGAGATCAGCGAAGAGGCTTACCACTTCAAGGTTCGCGGCTGATCCAGGAACGTCTCCATGCTCAAGGTATTGCGGCCGCTGGCCACTGTCATCGAGGGTTTCATCGACCGCATCGGCGGGCTCACCGCCTGGATTGCGCTGGTCATGATCGGCCTGGTCGCCACCAACGTGCTCCTGCGCTACGCCTTCAGCTTCGGCTCGGTGTGGGCGCAGGAGCTCGAATGGCACCTGCTGGCCGCCCTCATTCTCCTGGGCATGAGCCACGCGCTGCAGCGCGGTGAAAACGTGCGCGTGGACCTGTTCTACGCGCGCTACTCGCCACTGGGCAAGCGCGTGGTTGACGTGGTCTCTGCGCTGCTGCTCATCACCGTGAGCCTGGCCTTCATCTGGTTGTCGCTGGGGTATGTGGAGCAGTCGCGATCGATCAGCGAGGCCTCTCCCGACCCGGGTGGCATTCCGCTGCGCTGGCTGGTGAAGTCCTTGATCCCGCTGGGCTACGGCTTGCTCGTGATGCAGCAACTGGCGCAGCTGTTGCGCTTGCTCGACGCACCTCTGAACAAAGGGGAGTCGAGCCATGTTTGAGATGTCGACCTACGCCATCTTCATGCTGGTCGGTTTTTTCGTGATGCTGATGATCGGCATCCCGGTGGCCATCAGCCTGGCGGTCACCGGTTTCGTGTTCGGCTGGCTGGGCTTTGGCGAGGTGTTGTTCAACCTGCTGCCTGCGCGTTTCTACGGCATTGTCAGCGGCTACCAGTGGATGGCGATTCCGCTGTTCGTGTTCATGGGCGTGATGCTGGAGAAATCGCGGCTGGCCGATGATTTGCTCGATGTGATGGGCCACATCGCCGGCGGCCTCAGGGGCGGCATGGCCGTGGGCATTGTGCTGTTCGGCGTGCTCATGGGTGCGACCACCGGCATCGTGGGCGCGACCATCATCACGCTCGGTCTGCTGACCTTGCCCACCTTGATCCGGCGCGGCTACGACAAGAGCGTGGCCTGCGGCGTGATCTGCGCCTCGGGCACGCTGGGCCAGATCATCCCGCCCAGCCTCATCCTCATCCTGCTGTCGGACATCATGCAGCTCTCGGTGGGCACGTTGTTCGCCGCCGCCGTGGGCCCGGGCATGTTGCTCGCGGGCGTGTACATCGTCTACCTGCTGGTCATGGGCTGGCTGCGGCCGGGCACCATGCCGCCGATTCCGGTGACCGAGCGTGACGCGGTGTCGCGCCGCCAACTCTGGGTGCGATTCTTCAAGGTGCTGGTGCCGCCGGTGATGCTGGTGGTGGCGGTGCTGGGCTCGATCGTGGGGGGTATCGCAGCCCCGACCGAAGCGGCCAGCATGGGTGCGGTGGGCGCGGTGCTGATCACCGCGTTCTCGGGCCGATTCACCTGGGCCACGCTCAAGGCCACCGCGCTGGACACCAGCAAGATCACCGCCATCATGATGTTCATCCTCATGACGGCGCAGGTGTTCGCGCTCTCGTTCCGCGGCCTGCACGGCGAAGACCTGATCGCCGGCATGTTCGAGGCCCTGCCGGGCGGCGTGAACACCGCCGTGTGGTTCATGATGCTCATCATCTTCGTGCTCGGCTTCTTCGTCGAGTGGATCGAGATCAGCTACATCGCGGTGCCGCTGTTCCTGCCCATCCTCATCAACCTGGGCGTGGACCCGGTCTGGCTGGCCATGCTGATCACCATGAACCTGCAGTCGAGCTTTCTCACGCCGCCGTTCGGCTGGGCGCTGTTTTACCTGAAGGGCGTGGCACCGCCCGAGGTGAACATCAAGGACATCTACAAGGGCGTCATTCCCTTCATCGGCTTGCAGTTCATTGCCTTGACCCTGCTCTTCCTGTACCCGCAGATCGCGTTGTGGCTGCCCAAGGCGATCGGCTGGTAGGTCATGGAGTTCTTCAACCAATACAGCACCGCCTGGTTGCTGGGACTGGCCGCGGCCCTGCTCGCCACCGGTCTGATGGCGGGCGTGCTCGCCGGACTGCTGGGCGTGGGTGGCGGCATCGTCATCGTGCCGGTGCTCTACCACCTGTTCACGCTGCTGGGCATCGACGAATCGGTGCGCATGCACGTGACCGTGGGCACCTCGCTGGCCACCATCATTCCCACCTCCATCCTGTCCAGCCGGGCGCACCGCAAGCGCGGCAGCCTCGATGGAGCGATGCTGAAAAGGCTCGTGCCCGGCGTGGTGGCGGGCGTGATCATCGGGTCGATCGCCAGCGGTTTCCTCAGCGGTCAGGTGCTCACAGCCGTGTTTGCCGGCGTGGCGCTGCTGGTGGCGCTGAACATGGCCTTCAAGCGCGATGGCTTCGCACTGGCCGACGGCCTGCCCGGCACCGCGGGCACGGCGCTGCTGGGCAGCGGCATCGGTGGTGTGTCCACCCTCATGGGCATCGGCGGAGGCACACTCAGCGTGCCCATTCTCAACGCGCTGCGCGTGCCCATGCACACCGCCGTGGGCACCGGCGCCATGCTCGGCACGCTGATCAGCGTGCCGGGTGCACTGGCCTTCATCGTCAACGGGCTGGGCGTGCCGCTGCGTCCGCCCTTGAGCGTGGGCTATGTGAACCTGCTGGGTTTTGCGCTCATCGTGCCGGCCACGCTGGTCACCACCGGCTGGGGTGCGAAACTCGCACATTCGATCGACGCACGACGGTTGCGCCAGGTGTTCGCGGCCTTCCTTGCCCTCACCGCCGCGCGCATGTTCTACGGATTGCTGACCTGACCTTACAACACACAGGAGACCCTGGATGATTCACACCCTCACCGCTCTGGGCGGCATGTTTGTCGCGCCGCACCACCTGGCCGCACAGGCCGGGCGCGATGTGCTGCGCGACGGCGGCAATGCGGTCGAGGCCATGGTGGCCGCGGCCGCGGCCATCGCCGTGGTCTACCCGCACATGAACGCGATCGGCGGCGACGGTTTCTGGCTGATCCATGAACCCGGCAAGGAGCCCGTGGCCATCAGCGCCTGCGGCCCGGCCGCAGCGCTGGCCGACCTGACCTTTTACGCCGGCCACGACACCATCCCCTCGCGCGGCCCGAAGGCCGCCCTCACCGTGGCCGGCACCATCGGCGGCTGGGCCAAGGCGCGTGAAGTGGCCGCACCGTGGGGCCCCGCCCTGCCCTTGTCGCGCCTGCTGGCCGACGGCATCCGCCATGCGCACAACGGCATTGCCGTCACCGAAAGCCAGGCCGCCCTGACCCGCGAAAAACTCGACGGCCTGAAAGACGCACCCGGCTTTGCACAGACCCACCTCGTCAACGGCCAGCCCCCCGCCGTGGGCCACATCCTCAAGCAGCCCACGCTGGGCCGCACGCTGGAGCAACTGGCCGAGCGCGGCCTGGACGATTTTTATCGAGGTGAGTTGGCCCAGCGCATCGGCGCCGAGCTCGAGCGCGTGGGGAGCCCGCTGCGCACGAGCGATCTCGCGGCGTACCAGGCGCAGATCGTGGAGCCACTGTCGGTGCGGCTGAACGACAGCACGGTCTACAACCTGCCCCCGCCCACGCAAGGCCTCTCCGCCTTGATGATCCTCGGCCTGTTCGAGCGCCTGGGCGTGACCGAAGGCGAAGGTTTCGCACATGTGCACGGTCTGGTGGAAGCCACCAAGCGCGCCTTCCGTGTGCGCGAGCGCGTGGTGACCGACCCGCAGCGCCTTCCGGCCGACCCCAAGGGGTTTCTGAAACCCGCCGCGCTCACCGAGCTGGCCGCCGAGATCGACCGCGAGAAAGCCCTGCCCTGGCCCGACCTGGCCAAGCCCGGCGACACCATCTGGATGGGCTGCATCGACGCGCAGGGCCGCGCGGTGAGCTTCATCCAGAGCGTGTACTGGGAATTCGGCTCGGGCGTGGTGCTGCAGGACACCGGCATCGTCTGGCAGAACCGGGGCACGAGTTTTTCGCTTGATCCGAAGGCGCTCAACGTGCTCAAGCCCGGCATGCGCCCCTTCCACACGCTCAACCCGGCGCTGGCCCTGTTCGACGACGGGCGCGTGATGCCCTACGGCACGATGGGTGGCGAAGGCCAGCCGCAAACGCAGGCGGCGGTGTTCACGCGTTACGCGCGCTTCGGCCAGGGCCTGCAGCAGGCCGTGACCGCACCGCGCTGGCTGCTCGGGCGCACCTGGGGTGGCGTGACCACCTCGCTGAAACTGGAGAGCCGCTTCGACCCGGCGCTGGTCGAGGCGCTCAAGGCCGCCGGCCACGAGGTGGAGGTGTTCAGCGAGCCCTTCAGCGACACCATGGGCCACGCGGGCGCGCTGGTGCGCCACCCCAATGGCGTGATCGAAGGTGCGGCCGATCCGCGCAGCGACGGCGTGGTGGCCGGCGTCTGACACCCCGGATCCGCAGCGCCCATGAAAAAAACCCCGCTGTTGCCTTATTCCCCCCAACAATCAATACATAGTTGGGTGGCATAGCTGCCTGATACCCCCAAGCCCCTCCGCGAGGGGCTTTTTTATCGTGTTGCAAATATTGTAGCTATTCCCTAAAAATACATGATATGTACAATGGAGGTGGAACTGCAACGACGCTCTTGGCAGTTCAAGTAGCCGTCTTTCTTTGAAAGACGAGTAGCAGGTGGGGGTCCGGGGGAGGATCTTATGGGGCGACGGTCTGTGGATAACTTGGCGCTGGAGCGCTGGCGGGCGCTTGATGTCCTATTTGTTCTTGGGAAGCTGGGGTTTTTTGCGAAGGCCGATAACACGTTCGAGCCCGTGAGCGCGCAGGGCACTCAGCGCTATCACGTCAATGCCGACGGACAGGATTTCGAATTGCTGATTCGCGGCCCCAAGTTCTTCGACACCCGGCTCAATCGCGGCGGAGGCGGTGCAGTGGACTTGGTCATGCACCTCCGGCACGTCGATTTCAAAGGCGCCACTCACTTGTTGCATTCTCTAGCTGTGTAGGCCTCCTATGTTTGTGACCGCCACGGCCCGTGTTTATACCGATGCAACAGGCGTCTACACAGAGTTACCTGCACTGCTTACCCCGGCTGGGGTGTTGGAGCCTTTGCTCGACTATTGCCTATATCGCAGCCACGATCGCAGCCTGGCTTGGATGTCGAAAGTGGCCCGCTCGGTGCGGATGTTCCTCGAATACCTGCAATCCAACCCCGCTGAGCGCGACACCTACCGTCTGTTCCAGAACTTCGCCCAGCGGCTCTACACCGGTACTTTCAACCGAACGACGGGTCTCGACCCCAGCGGCCTGTGCTGGGCGCCGCGCTCGCCGCACGACGCCTCGCATATCGTTGCGCAACTGACGGACCTCTTCGACTGGCTCGCCGAGATGCGTCCTGAGGCGGCCCTGGTGAACCCGCGCTATGCGGGCGGTGCATTCGACCGGCAGACCGACGAGGCCGCCTATCAGTACAGGCGCAGCAAGGCCTTCCTCGGGCACACCTGGGCAGCGAACGCATCCCCCGCCGAAGTCGTCGGGCATCGTGTGCGGGGCAAGTGCCTGCCGAAGGTCGAGAGAAGCGAACCACCGTCCTTCCCGGAGGAGCGCTTCGAAGAGTTGCTCGCCAAAGGGTTTAGGGCGGCCGGACGACAGGACTATCGCGGCATGCTCTTCACGCTGCTGCTGCACGGGGCCGGCTTCCGCGAGTCGGAGCCATGCCACCTCTACATTTCAGACGTGTTCCCGGACCCGGCCAACCCGCGCCAGGCTAAGGTGCTCATCCATCACCCGAGTTATGGCGCTGCGCCACCCGATTGGCGTGACGAAAGGGGCAAACCACGCAAAGGCAACCGGGCGGCATACCTCGCCCAGCAGTTCGGCCTCGTGCCTCGCACCGAGGTGATGGACCGGCGCCACGCCGGCTGGAAGGGCGGCACGCACGATGCCGCCTACTACAAGCAGGCGTACTGGTTCCTACCCGAGTATGGCGAGTGGTTCCTGCAACTGTGGCACCGATACATGGAACAGGTGGCATGTGTCGAGCGCGACCACCCGTTCGCCTTCATCAACCTGAGCCGCGACCCCTTGGGCGCGATGTACACGCTCACCCAGTACAACAAGGCGCATGCCGCCGCGTGCGAACGCATCGGTCTCGCGGTCGGCAAGGCACTAGGCACCACACCGCACGGCCACCGTCACGCCTACGGCCGGCGGCTGCATAACGCCGGCGTCGACAAGCCGCTCATCCGCCGTTTCATGCATCACGCCTCCGAGGAGAGCCAGGAGGTCTACACGCAGGCGACGACCCGCGAGGCCCTGGCGGCGCTTGAAGTGGCCGCGTTACGGCTCCGGGAAAAGCACGGCACCAAGCAGCCCAGTCCGGGCCGACTGCTTTCGGGCATCAAACTCAACGACTGAGGAATCCGTATGACTGAAAGGGATACAACGACAACGCCAATGACATCTGCCATCCCCGCTTCCAAGGCGAGAGGGGTGACGCGTGATACCGACTCCAACTTGGGCTGGGTCGAGGAGGACTATCCGCAACTGGCTACCTGGCGCGTCTTGGCGGTGGAGTGGCTCAAAGGGGAGGAAAGGAACGTCGGACGAAAGCTCAGTGCCTTGGTGGCCTTCTTAGAGCGTTACCTCGTCCAGCAGAGGCTGCCGCTCGACCCGGCGGTGTTCCTGGCCCGCAATACGGTCCTGCCCGACTTCTGCCGCACTGCATGTCCGGAGTCAAAAACCGGCATCATTTACAACAACGCTATCCACGCCTTCCTGCAATTTGTGCTGTTGCGCGAGTTCAGCGTAGACGCCGACGATGGCGAGCCGGTGCTTTCGCCGGCCTTTCGCAACCCCGTGCCTTGGATGTCCACCAGTGGCATGCCCCGGCTCGACGAGAGCGTGCATTCGCCGCTTCCCTACGGCTACATCGACGAGCTGCGGATCATGCTCGCGTCAGGACCGCACTTTAGGGACTGGCGGTGGGCGCAGGGCGCATTGGGCGCGCGTATCGGCCTGAGCGGCTATGGCGCACCCGACTGGTTCGAGGTAACCGAGGCGCAGGTAGACAGGAACGACCCGGACTGCGTGTGGCGGGCGCGAAAGTTGAGCCCGAACTATCGCGGTGGGAAGGTGCTGGAGATGTGGAGCCCAGTGCGCTGGGTCGCGTTGCTCGTGAAGCTCATCCTGCCGCTGCGCACCTTCCAAGTCCGAATGCTGGACTCTGGCGAAGCTGATACCTGGCGTTATGCGGCGGGCGCCTGGGCGTTGAACTTGAGCCAGCTTGCACAGGGCAGCGAACGCCGACCTCTCCAGCAGGGGGCGTTCCGTCGCAGCACCCTGCTCGCGGATGGCGATGGCGTTCCGGCCGTGCTCTACGTCAACACCAACAAAACCGCCGACATGGCCAAGTCCGGTCCCGACAAGGGCTACGTGCTGCCATGGCCCTCTGGTGGGCCGGTGCACCAGGACGTCTTCCACTGGCTGCAGAAACTGCGCAACTGGCAGGAGAAGTACAACCCCGTGTCGCGGCGCACGGCCTGGACGGAACTGGACGGCCGCCACTTCGCGGCGAAGAGCGAGATGCAACTCATGGGCTATCCGGACGCCTGCTTCATCTTCAGATTGCCGGAAGCACGAGACGGAGAGCGTCATTTCCCACCTACCAGAGAGACGTTGGATAGGTCATGGTTCCGCCTTCTGGCCGCCTTGGAACTTAGGCTCGCTTATCGAGGAGAAACCCATTCCACCGGCGCGCCGATTCGATTCCTGCCAGCGCCTTCAGAACGGGCGACAAATTCAGATTCGACGCTCTTTCCCCTACACAGCCTTCGCGTCTCCCTCATCACCGCATTGGCCCTGGAAGGCAAGGTGCCGTTCCCTATCCTGCAGAAGCTCGTGGGTCACAGCCGTCTGTTGATGACGTTGTACTACACCAAGCCCGGCGCGACACACATCCGCGAGGTGCTGCAGGGCGCGGCGGAGCGGCTCGAAGCAAGCAAGGAAGCCAGCATCCAAAACTTCCTGCTCGACACCGCACACGAGGAACTCCTGCAAAAGGCCATCTGCAACAGCGTCTCGAGCCTTGCCGCAGCCATCCCTCAGCATCCTGCTGCACGCAATCCAGTGGGCTGGATGCCAATGCACCCCGGCCTGTGTCTGGTCGGCGGCAACACCAGCGAGATCGAAGACAACGGCGCGGTGGGTGGCTGCTACAACGGCGGACCAAACCTCGGCTCCGCTGCAAATCCGAAGTACGGGCCGGTCCCGGGCGGCAGCCGCAACTGCGTGCGCTGTCGCTGGTTTGTGACCGAGCCGCACTACCTGCCCGCGCTGGCCGCCCACTTCAACACGCTGGCCTTTCACTTTGACGAGGCACGCAATGTCTGCCTTGCTCGCGAAAAGGAGTTGCAAGATCTGAGGAAGCAAAAGGCGGATGCGGAAGACGCGGGACATCCGTTTGCTCGCCAAGCCGCTTACCGACAGGCCGAGCGAGTATGGGAAAGCGCGATGAAACGCTTCAGTGACTTGGCCGAAGATCTCGTGGCCTGCTGGCGTCTCATTGAACGATGCAAGGCAGCGCTAGAAGGTCCGCAGGACGGTGGCACGTGCTTGGTTGCAGCCGGCACTGTGGGTGACGTAAAGATTGCATTCGAGGAGACTGAGTCAGAGCTGCTCCAACTGGCCGGGGTCTGCGACAGCGTCGAGGTCTACCCTGACCTGGAGCCAGGAAAAGCGGTCTTTCGCCGCAGTCAGCTGCTCGATGGTGTGCTCTACCGTGAGAACTTGCCACCTGTGTTCATGCTTCTCAGCGAACAGGAGCAACTTCTCGCCGGCAACGCCTTTCTACGACGCCTCGCCCAGCAGATGAACCCTGCAAATCCCATGCTGGGCCAGCGGGAGGTGATTCGCCTGATGGATGCAGGCGCGCGCTTGAGCCAGCACTTCGACATGGACCTCGCGTCGATACTGCCTGCAACCCCATCCCTCCAGGCATTTCCCATCGGACGCCAGCCCCTGACCGGTGTAGTGGCATGAACGGCATGACGGACATTCATCCGGACGCAGTGCTGGCGTCGCTACTCAACAAGGGAGGCCGCTCAAACCGACGCGCGAACCTCGCGAAAATGCACGAACTCTGTCGCAGGCACCACGCGGTTGGCTCGCGCGACTTCTCGCTGCCAGCCATAGGCCGTATGGCTGAAGCCGAAGGGATCTTGAAGGGCCGAGCGCTCTACAACGCCCCTTCTGCTGACTATCGAACGCTCATTGAAGCCTGGGCGGCCTATGCAGGCCCCGCTGCTCCAAAGCCCGCGAAGACACTGGCGAGTCATGAATACCTAATGCGCATCGAAGATCCCGCCATCCGCTCCATCATGCAATCGATCATTGCCGAGCGCGACAAACTCAAGGCGCAGGTCAACGTGCTGAAGGCCAACATGCACGTTACCGTGGATCGACGTCCCATGGGTGTGACAGTCTCTGCTGCCCCAGGCATGCTGCCCGTAGCTGTGCTTGCTTTGTCCGCGCAACTCACTGATTCAGAGCGCGAATCCTTGCAAAAGGCGGTGTCGGCAGGCTACCTCGAAGAGCGAGGCCTAAAGGAAGGCACTCACGGCGAAATCGTCAATGAACGCGGCCGGACGGTCTTCGAGGTGGGCTTTGCCCGTGCTGTTCGAAAAGTACTAGGGGACATCTCTCCAGCTTGACTGTCATTGATCTGGTGAGAATCAAGGCCACTTCTTCCACGCGGCAGAAGCTTTGTAAGCGGCCGGCGATCCCATCTTGATGGGTCGCCGCTTGCCAGCTCCAAGACTAGACTTTGGGAATCGGCTAGGAGCGGCCGGATGGCCAAGTGGAAAGCAGTCGCTCAACTTCAGAATTCAGCGGACGCCGAAGGCGGTCTGATGTGCGCGACCCTTCACCGGGACGTTGACGTCGGAAACGGAAAGGCTCGAGGCCGCCAGACTTCCGATGGAGTGGATTTCAGCGGCAGCACCGAAGCTGATGATCGAGCAACGCTTGGTGCGCTTCTGGCGCATAGACCACTTGGCCGTCCGCCTTGCTTCTCTGGCGATGATGACCAGGGTCACCCGCCGGTCTATTCCGCGTTCGGTGCAGGCCTCGTACCGAGCCTGACCACCTTTAGCGGAACCGGCTTTGGCTTGGGCATAGTTTTGATCGGTTCCACCAGAGTCATCTGTTTGTCGGTCTCCGACAGCTCGAGCTCTTGGATGCGCATTGCTTCCATGCCGATGCGCAGTGCGTTGTTCCGAACGCCTTTGTCGTTGCTGATGATCAGCTTGGCGCCGAGAGACTTTCCCGTCGCGACCAACTGGCGATCGGTCTTGATCTTCTGCCAGTTCTCTTCCGACTCGTCTTTTTTGTCGCCGGCGCCGATGGCTGCTCTGTCGATTTGGGCAAGCTCGTACGCGGCGGCCATGTTGAAGTCGGCCATGACGATGCAGCTTCTCTTCTCCAAGGTCTTCAGGAACTCGATGCCGGCCAGCTCAGCGCCGACGAGGAACTCGGCGATGGCGACCATCGGGAATACGATTTTCGACTTGGCTTTCTCAGCGCGTTCGATGAAGTAGTCGATCCGCGCCCGGTCATCCACCGGCGTTGTGCTGCTGCAGTACGCAACGATGAAATTAGCGTCAACGACGATGACCCTGGGCAGCGTCTTCAATGGATGCCCCGGATGTTTTCCCAATGGGCCATGGGGTCCTTCATCTCCGACCACCCGTTGCCAGGCACGCGGGCAGCCGTGGCGAGCACTTTACCTAGCGGCGTGTCGTCCAGGGGCTCGAAGCTCAGCACGAGGCACTTGCTCGCCTCCGGTGCCCAACCGTTCTCGTTGCGCAGCCAAGGGCCACGGAGCCGGAGGCGGATGGTGCCGACGCGGAAATGTTTCAGGATCTCTCGCGCCATTCCGTCATCGCGCACGATGAGGCGGAGATCGCGGTCGAAGTTGTCGCGCACGTAGAGATGCATCGAGTCGTCCGCGCCGACCAAACCAGTCACCCAGCAGTCCACCACGCCTTCTTGATAGAGCCGCTCATTTGTTGAGGCTGGTTCCGGCTGGATGCCGAAGATGGTGTGGATCACCAGGCCGTCTTGGTCGAGGATCTGCGCCTGCTTAATGGCGTCTTTGCACATCAGGGTTTCGATGGCGCGGAGGTGCCGCCCAGGCTTGCTGGACTCGTCACTCTTTGCTTGCGTGATCCTTGCGCGGCTCAGGTGGATGCGCTCGACAGGAACAGCAGCCAAGCAGCCGATGCTGGCCTTTTTGATGCCCTTGAAGACAGGCTTGTTCTCTTCACCCAGCAGGCCTGCGAACTCCTGTAGATATTCACCCAGATGCGACAGCGGCACTCGATCGGGATTCCGATCGAGGAGACGAAGCATGAAGCTGAATTTGGTCGCGGCCATTGATCAAATATACCTGTCCCGGCCCCTAGCCGCAGGTGCCGGCGGTTACAAATCTTCTGTAGAGTTGAGAAGGTGCCACAACTCAGGGATCTCATCGCGCACGTCGCAGGTGACGATAGGTGCCATCGGGTGGTGTTCATTGGTGCCAGAGAGATGAATCGAACACCCGACCTTCTCATTACGAATGCGAGAACCCTTTGCTGTCTCAGGTATGCGCTGGGTCGGCTACTTGCGCCGTCGAAAAGCCTTCTCGGCTGGCCCCACCAGTTCAGAAACTTCGCAATTAAGTCCTTTGGCTAGCTTGAGCAGCACGAGCAGTGTGGGTTGGCTGCCACCGCGCTCTAGCCTCCCGACATACGATCGCTCTAAACCCGAGGCGTCTGCCAACTGCTCCTGGGACATTTCGTTCTCCAGCCGTCGAGCCCGTGCGGCTGCGCCAAGCATCTTTGCCACTACCTCATCGAAGCTACGGGCACCCTTGGGGCGACCTGCCTGTGGAGTTCTCTTAAGTCGGACTGACATCCGACTGAGACTGCGATATTTGGGTTATTTACACCACGTTATATATAACTCATAAACTGCAAAGATGGTGGCCTACAAGGAGGCTCTTTGGGAGCCTCGGCGGCGCGTCATCCGAGGGTCAGTAGTGGCATGTAGCCGGAGTTGTGCATCCAAGTTGCTCACGAAACCAGTGAAATCAGTGTCGAGTGCGGTCAACCAGTCCCGAAGCTCGATTACGTCGAGCCTGCGTTCGCCGCGTTCGACTTTGCTCACCAAGCCCTGTCCTTTGCCAAGTCGGTCGGCAAGGTCAGCTTGACGCAAGCGGCGGGTCATTCGCAGACCTCGCAACATGGAGAGAAAAACTTCGTTGTGACGGCTGTAGAGGGTCTTGGCCATGGCTACCTTTTTCGACAACGCTAGCCTAGCAACCCGCGTATTCGGAAAGCGATTTTTTTCCCTTCAGATGATCTGGTGCATCGGGAAGATCACTTGGAGTGCCGAAGCAACCCAAGCAGAATGCACCTGAGTTATTAAAACCTCAGATGTGCCAAGGTCAGGGACTGAGTCGCGCACGGAGCATGCATGTTCGTTTCTCACCCGCAGTTCGAATTCTCTTTCCCGGAAGGGCTTGTAGATCCAGGCTCAAAACACTGGCGCCTGATTGAGTTCTCCCTTCACACGCCCTGGTTTCTGCTTACCGTAAGCGACTTCACCGAAGAGCACGAGATCCTGGTGACTCACACCTGGTGTATTGCCTGGGTGCGTGACTTGGTGCAGATTCTGG